>CAYQVT010000106.1:0-11653 GCA_964420885.1 uncultured Gammaproteobacteria bacterium | reverse complement strand
GGTAGAACCTCCGGTTGTGGTAGAACCTCCGGTGGTGGTAGAGCCTCCAGTCGTGATCGACCCTCCAGAGGAAGCTCCTGAGGCCCCAGAAGACGTTATTAACGACGTGGTGGTGACGGTTAACGACGATGGTATCGAAGCAGTAGATGGTGATACCGAGGACGATATCACCGAGGAAGAGCGTCGCCGGTTAGATAAAGCAAAATTGTGTCGCTAAGTTGTAAAAGCTGTTAGGTGCAATACATGCGAGAACTCTTTTGAAATATCTACTTCACAAAAAATTAAAGTTCGCTCTGATATGCATCACGCTCGGTTTACCCTTGATGGCATTGGCAGACGACGCCTCTCAGCAGAGGAGCGTGCAATCCCTGGAATCGATAATCAACGCTTACTACAGCGTGATATCCGGACCAAAGGGATTTAAATACAACCCGGAGACTGATGATTTTTTGCATGCGCCAAACGCGATCATCACCCGTTTTAATGAAACAGGTGAATTTCAACGTCATACGCTGTCAGAAGAACAAAAAGCTTTAGAACAGCCCTACACTGAAGGTTTTTATGAAGTAGAGACAAACCGAGTGGTAGAACGATTTGGAAGTATGGCTCATGTTTGGAGTACTTACGAAATGCGCGAGTCTCCTGACAGCATCGCTTTTATGAGAGGAATTAATAGTATTTCCTTGTACTTCAAAGACAATCGTTGGTGGATTGCATCATGGAGTACTCAATATGAGGGTAAAGAGAAGATCCCAGCAAAATATCTTCCAGAAAATCATCTAAAAATTAGAGCAAGCGAGACGCCGTAGACGGGGCTTTTCATGGAGCGCTAGGCTTACATGGTTTTGAGTATCAATATCAAAAGTTTCTTATTCTCGGCGATTAGTGGAGTTGTATTCTATTCATGTCTAATATATTTCTGGCCCTACTTTCCATCGTTTAATCCACCTTTTCAGTGGTTGCTGTCATGCTGTGCAGCTAGTTCTTGGTTTCGAACAGTAATTCACTTACAAGATATTATTGTTAATACTGCGCTTTGCATTCCCTTGGCCCTTCTATTACTAAAAATCAGTCCAAGGAATGTATGGCCAAGCGTTGCAGTCGCTCTCTTATCGATGTTTTTAATAGGTCATTATCATCTATTTTCGCCTGAAAATTGGGGGTGGCATATAAACAAATTTGCTCTTGCGTGGTTAATGCAGCTAATTCCGTTGTCATTAGCAGTTATATCTTTGCGCATTAAGAAAACACGCGAAACTACTTACTGAGAACGAATTCGGTACGCTAGTTTTTTAGGGCAAAGTATTGGAACTTGGGATGGCTTTATTATTCTCGAAGAGAGTCATGCCCGTGGAAACAGAGAGGGCAAAGGTATAGTCAGATTAAGTTCGAGACGGAATGGGAAGCTGACAGTAGAGCTCTCATTTAATCGGCGAACGAGGAATTCGCTAGTGTTTAGAGTATAAAGGCGATGTCGATCTCGAGTAGAAACTAGCACTAGATAGCCATTATAAATATTTACGCCTCCAGCAGTTCATATGTGTAGAGCGGAATCTGGGATGGCCCCAACGGCCGAGGAAGGGGCCCATCACATTTAATCGCCCTAGTTGCCTCTAAACACGGCAATTTGGGACATTGGAGGCCGATTAAAGCGCGGCGAGTATTCACCCGGCCATTTTTCTAGGGCACGTACCCAGCCGTGCATTTTTGGGAGATGTTCGTTTTATCGCCCGCACATTGGGGCATTTTAGCGAGCTTTGAGTTCTTTTATGTAGTCAGGTATTTTTTGACCGCTGATATAGTGACCATCAGCGTCGCTGTAAAAGACGCATGAAAAAAGGAGCAGCGATTTGCTCCTTTTTTCATTCAGCAAGTAGTTCAATTAAAACTTTTTCTACTACATAACAAGAAAGCATAAAGACGATATTTAGTCCGATGATAATAGCTCCCCATGTATAACCATGACGAGATCCTATATCTAGACCCTTTTCGGCAGCTTCAGTAATAAGTAGGTAGTCCAGAAATACAAAACTAAGAATACTAATAAGAAGCATAAAAATGCCGTGCAATCTATATTTATTACAGGTTTTTTTATTTTTTCTTTAGTCACATATTTTCCTTTCTGAATTAGCGCGATTCTTAAGTAAGTATAGGTTATTGTCGTTGTTGGCCACTACAAGCGTTAAAGCAACCCCCAACCCATATTTGTGCTTTAGTTTGGCATGCTAATAGCATATTACTACACGCTGATAATGCTGCTCCTGTGCTTACAGCTGCGGCAACAGCACAAGCTACTGCGAAAACCCCGCCAATAGCTGCTGAAGCGGCTACACAGAGAGCTGTACTCGTCCCAACAACAGTTCCTACACCAATAGTGCATTCTCGATGATTTCTATCACAAATATCTCTCATTGTCTGTACTTCGATATTACAGTCGTTACATATTCTTTAATCGTAACAGAGGAATTTTTTATGCGAAGCTCTAAATTTTCAGACGCCCAAATCATCGCCATTTTTAATCAGAGCGAAGATTCTACAAAGCATTGGGTTGAATGTGATTCAATAATCTCAACTACGAGTATGGAGCATAACAATAAGACTAATAAAGTGGTCCGCCCTGAAGAGGAGGTTTCTTCGTCGCGCCCCTTACAAGGGCCTTATATAGATCTGTATCGTAATATTCAGACACAATATCCGATAATAAAACCAACGAATGCACTGGAGGCATCATGAATAGTTTAGATCATCGAGAGTATTACGAGTTTCTAGAAGCCAGGCACAAAAAGCACCGTGCAATAGGATTGTGTTTTTGGTGTGATCGCTTTTTCAAATCAATTCTTCGATTCTGCGATATCGTTTGAAGGTGGGAGTGAGAACTTCTTAGTTCTACTACTTTGTTCCAGTCTTTTAGGGCAAAGCATTCGTACTTGGAATGGCTCGGACGAGTTAAAGTTTCTCAGAGAGTTGTTTCGATATTCTCGGCTATAGTCAAGCCCGCGGCAAGACGGCGGGCTACTGTGTTGTCAGATCGAGTTCAAGCGTTGACCGTTAAGGAGGGTGAGAAGAATAATTAATGATTCGACTCTATCTCATCTCTTCTTAATAACTAGACTGCCAATCGAATAACCGGCGCCAAAAGAACAAATTACCCCAACACTTCCTGGTGCCAGATCTCTACTGTATTTAGTGAAGGCGATTATTGACCCCGCCGATGCTGTGTTGGCATATTCATCTAATACAATAGGTGCTTCTTCAAGTGTTGCGTCTCGGCCCAGCAGTCGCTTACTGATTAGCAGATTCATATTGATATTAGCCTGATGTAACCACCAGCGAGTTAGGTCTTGCGGCGTATAACCCACTTCGTTCAGATGGTCTTCAATATGTTTGGCGGACATTGGACAGACCTCTTTAAATACTCCGCGGCCATTTTGATGAAATAGGTTGTCTGGGTCGAAAACGCCATCGTCTATGGCGTGTGATACGTAGCCAAAATTGGAGCGAATATTGTTTGAAAATTGAGTCACCGCTTTAGTGCCGAGAATGTCGTAACTGTGCTCAGATTTGCAAGTCTCAGCGTTCTCAATAATCACTGCTGTCGACACATCACCAAAAATAAAGTGGCTGTCCCGGTCTTTATAATTAACCTGCGGTGAGGTGAGCTCAGGATTAATCACTAACACGCAGTTGGCAGTCCCCGCTTTTATCATTTCGTAAGCGCGTTGTAATGCAAAGGTCGCCGCTGAGCACGCGACAAGCATGTCAAATCCAAACCCCTTAATGTTTAATGCTTCTTGAACTTCAATTGCAATCGCTGGATACGCTCGTTCAGTGTAGGCACAGCTGACTATTACGGCGTCAACATCTGAGGCTTCTTTATTCGCGTCTTTTAGCGCTATTTCTGCCGCATTTAACGCGAGTTCAGCCTGATGTGATAATTCATTTTCCGCTCTTTTGGGAATTTTTGGTCGCATTCTGTCGACGTCTAACGCACCATCTTTGATATAGATGTATCGTTGTTTAATACCCGATGCTTTTTCAATAAAGGGCGCCGAGGACATAGGCATCTCTTGCACGCTGCCATTCTCAATAGAATCGCTGTTCTCGGCATTAAATTTTGCCGAATAAGCATTATAGGAATCTACTAATTCTTCGTTAGTGATGGTGTGAGGAGGGTTCCAAACACCGGCGCCACTGATGACAACGGATTGATTCATGAGTCTCGTTCGTAATATTTTTGTAAAGTCTGAATGGTAAAGCACACGGCAACTGGTTTCAAAGGTTGTGAGACGGTATTTTCTTTGGATTACCTTCTCAAGGATTTTTCGAAAGAGTGTTAGATTAAGTGTTACGGTAATTTATTGAGTGTATTCGTGTTTGAGAACAGATCTAAAGAGATTGATTATTCGAGCCTCAAGGCTCTGTGTTTTATCGGCAGTTATCAAAGACGACTGCCTGTGAATCTGCTTCGAATGCTTGAAAACGCATACGACTGGGAACACTTGCCGT
This sequence comes from uncultured Gammaproteobacteria bacterium, assembly GCA_964420885.1. Classification (GTDB taxonomy): domain Bacteria; phylum Pseudomonadota; class Gammaproteobacteria; order Arenicellales; family Arenicellaceae; genus Arenicella. Next base: position 7,147 of record CAYQVT010000106.1, on the reverse strand, counting down.
TCGTACATGCCTCAAGTTTTCGCAGCATTGATTTGGCAGAAGAAGGTAACTGGGGCTGGCGAGCGGTGGCGACACTACCTGACGGAAGTCTACAACACTTGGAGTTATTAGTGGATGAACCAAATCACTATTGGGCCACCACTGTTTTGTCTGGCGATGCAAAAGGTTTTCAGATTCACACTAAGGCTGTGTCGGTTTCCAAACAAGAAATAGACGTTACAGTTAGCTTCTATTTGCCCAAAGGTTTTACTAAAGTGCTGACCGGATTAAACTTTTCGAAAGCCATCTTGCCTTTTGAGCTCTATAAAAAAATTGCCAGACGACTTGGAATTAAGCGAGTATCTCCTGAGGAGGCGCCGGCGCAATCGATACTCAGTGCTTTAAATTATCAGTATGGAATTTTGTACGATGAGGATGAATCGTTAATGAGTGGTCGTCAACGTGCGATTGACCGGTTAAAGCAAAACGCGTCGATGGTTGGCCCTGAAAATGTATTACTTGGACCCGTTGAGGACGTTCGCCGTGATCTCCCTAAAGTGGTGCAATTTGGCAAGCATCGCTTTGTAGTTAATCAATGGCGCGCGGAGTGGCGTGTTTATGCCGCGGAGTGTCCTCACCTACTTGGCCCTTTAGAGAAGTCAGCAATCGACGACCAGGGGCGCGTCGTTTGCCCATGGCACGGTTATCAATTTGACATCACCACTGGAAAGAATTGTACGGGTAACGCTATCGATTTACCCACACCACCAACAATATCGATCATTGACGACCAACTAGTCTTAACGGCAAATTAGATGTTTATGTACATGTCACCGGCTACCATTAAGGTTTGCGAATTGTCGGCCGCCTTACCTATAAGTCTTTTACCAGTCGCAATGCATCGTAAATGGCGGCATGTGTATTGCGAGCCGACACCGCGTCGCCAATTCGAAATAGTCGAAATTTCCCGTCTACATTGCGTGTAATGGTCTGCAGACCTCCACTAGTTAATGCCTTGTAGTCCACTTCGCCTAAATTGCTAGAGTCAAGTTTTAAATCAAAATAGAGCTCCGACAATGGAAGCGTGCCTTGATTAATGATGACTTGGTCGCAGTACGTGACACTACTAAAGTCACTGTAGTCTGTGCCGATTGTGGCACTCAACACCGTGCCATTCGATTCGACCTTCAATAGGCGGCGACCAATGGTAAACGTTACGTCTTTGCTTTGCAGCACGTCCATATACGGGGATAGGTTCATACCCATAACTTCGGGTGCAAACGTTCGATCAGGTGTCATAATTTCTACCTTAGCACCTTGCAAAGCGGCAATCTCGGCGGCTTGAAGCCCGGCGTGATCTCCCGCTTCGTCGTATATTAATACATTAGTTTTTACGGGAACTTGTCTGGCGATAATATCCCAACTTGATATTAGATGTTCGTCACCGGCTGCTAAGCCCTGCATACTCGGAAGCCCGCCCGTAGCGACAATGATAATATCAGCACCTAAGGAATACAGAGTGTCACGATCTGCATAACAATTAAATTGAAACTCCACTCCACGCGCAGCGCATTGAGACATACGCCAATCAATAATACCCATCATTTCCCGACGGCGTGGTGATTCGGCGGTAAGACGAACTTGGCCGCCAGGATCATTGCTAGCCTCACACACTATGACGTCATGGCCTCTTTCCGATGCCACTCGGGCAGCCTCGAGGCCCGCTGGCCCGGCGCCGACCACGACAATTTTTTTGGAGTGTATGGATGGCATAATCAAGTGCGGCATAGTCAGTTCTCTGCCGGTGGCCGGATTGTGAATACAAAGTGCTTCACCACCTTCATAGATTCGATCTAGGCAATAGGTGGCTCCCACACAAGGCCGAATATCGTGTTCTCGACCATCTTTAATTTTCTGTACGATATGTGGGTCTGCCATGTGTGCTCTTGTCATGCCAACCATATCTAAAACACCATCCCTAATTGCGTATCGGGCGGTTGCGACGTCAGGAATTCTTGCGGCGTGGAAAGTAGGCATTCCAGTTACTTGGCGAACCTCACCAGCAAAATCCAAATGAGGTGCTGCAGGCATGCCTTGTATCGGTATAACCTTAGCGAGCGCTGGGTCGGTATGAATACGGCCCCGAATCACATTGAGAAAGTCGACCATTCCACTCTGATGTAAACGTTTTGAGATCTCAATACCATCGGATGCGGAAATTCCACCTGCTTGTGTTTCGTCGGCGGTGTAGCGAATACCGACGATGAATTCATTGCCAACGCGCTTTCTTATTGCCGTCAGGACTTCCATAGAAAAGCGGAGCCGATTATCTAGATTGCCACCATAGGGTGGGTTCAAAGTGTTGCTCAATGGAGACCAAAGCTGATCCATTAGGTGTCCATAAGCTTCAAGTTCAATGCCGTCCATGCCTCCGGCCTGCATGCGCTCGGCCGCGTCGGCGTAATCATTAATGATGCGTTCAATATCCCAATCTTCGAGTAGTTTGGGCGAGGCTCTATGTGCCGGTTCACGCTGGTGGGTTGATGAGACAGAGGGCAACCAATCCCCTTTGTTCCAAGACGTACGTCTGCCCAAGTGGGTAAGCTGTATCATCACGGCGCAATCGTGCTCGTGGCAGGCGTCGGTGAGTTGCTGTATCCACGGTACAACCTCATCCTTGTAAGCCAATACATTGTTAAATGCAGGTGGGCTATCTCTCGACACTGACGCTGAGCCGGCAGTCATGGTCAGTGCTACACCGGCTTTAGCGCGTTCTAGATGATAGGCCCGATACCTATCTTTAGGCATACCATCTTCAGGGTAAGCCGGTTCATGACTGGTGGTCATGATTCGGTTCTTAAGCCTTAGATGCTTAAGCTGATACGGTTGAAGTATCGGGTCTTTATTCAACTCAGGCTATTCTCATTCACTAATGGAATTTGAATCAGACATGCTTACTAACTGGTAGTTGTCGTATGCGTTTACCTGTGATCGCGAAAATTGCATTGGTTAATGCTGGGGCGATCGGTGGCGTGCCAGGTTCGCCACCACCACCAAGTGATTCGTCACCACTGTTAATGATCTCAATCTCGACATTGGGTGCTTCGTTCATTCGAAGCATCTTATAGTTATGGAAATTACTTTCGACAACCGCGCCGTCTTTGATATTAATTTCACCGTAGAGCGCGGCAGTTAAACCATAGGCGATACCACTTTCCATTTGGGCTTTGAACCCGTCGGAGCTCATGGCATAGCCAGGATCAGCAGCACAAAATACATTTGCAACTCGAGGTTTGCCACTGGTCATATCAACCTCGGCGACCTCGGCTACGATCGTGTTAAACGATCGATGCACCGCAATACCTTGCCCCCAGCCGTCGGGAAGCGATTTACCCCAGTTTGCCATTTTCGCGGCCGTTTCTAAGACCTTGCGAGTGCGCAGGTCATGACTTAATAAATCATAGCGATACTGATAGGGGTCTTTGCCAGCTTTGGCGGCCAATTCATCGATGAAGGACTCGGTGAAAAACGCATGCTGCGTATGATCTACACTTCGCCACGGCCCAAAGCGGATATGAGTTGGGCTGTGAGCATAATGTATGTATTGATTCTCAATAGCATAAGGCAGGGTTGGCGCCTCGACCGGCTCATGTTTGTCGACGAATTGATTTTCCCATGCTTCTGGCATGCCTTGAGAATTCAGGCTCCCTCTAAATCGACTCATCACGGCTGGACGATAGAAGTCTTGCTGTGTGTCTTCTTCACGAGACCAAATCATCTTGACCGGCACCCCTGGTAGAGCAAGGGCTAGTTTTGCGCCTTGAGTTGGGTAGTCGTCCATCGCGCGGCGACCAAAGCCACCGCCGAGATAGACGTTGTTAATCACGACTTGCTCGCGGTCGAAATCAAATTGTTCAGCTAGATGATTCCGAACCCCGAGTGGGTTTTGTAAGCCTGCCCAAATTTCCAGCTTTCCGTCGTGTGCCCAAGCCGTGCAATTCATTGGTTCCATGGTCGAGTGAGCCAAATGGGGAACACCGTACTCGGCTTCAATCACGTCGCTGGATTTGGCTAATACACTTCGCGCATCACCAGACTTATGGTCTTGTTCTTCGTTGCCATTAAGAACCGCATTGTCCATATCCTGAGCAAATTGTTTGAACATAGCCTCAGAGCTTAGGCGGTTATGTTCGCCTTCACTATACTTAACGGTGACTTTATCCAAGGCCTTTTTAGCCTGCCAGTAGGTTTCTGCGATAACGCCAACGTCGGATTCAAGAGTGACAACCTTGATGACGCCTGGCATTTTTTCCGCCACCGAACTATCCAAGGAAGTAATCGTGCTGCCGAAAACAGGTGCACCTTTAATACAGGCGTATTTCATTTTTGGCAGTTCCACGTCTACACCGAAGACGGCCGAGCCATCAACTTTCGCCGGAATATCAAAACGCTCAATGTGCTTACCCATGATTTTGAACTGATCCGGTGTCTTAAGCGTCGGTTGTGCCGACCCTTGTTTGCTTGCCGCCACCTCAGCAAAGGCGATAAATGGCTCGCTACGGTTTGATTTATCATGATGCAGGTAGCTGTTTTCAGCGCGAACTTCCTGTGCTGGAACTTGCCACTTCTCGGCGGCAGCATTGATAAGTAGTTCTTTCGCAGCTGCTCCGGCGACGCGCATGCTCCAAGCGCCGGTACCTCGAACAGACAAACTGCCGCCAGTGATTTGCAGTGCCATCTGTTTTGCGATGGTTAAGAACGTACCTTTAAGCGTGTCTTCAATAATACCAGGAGCTACTCCAGGCAGGACGAATTCTCTGACGATTCCATCGCTGGCATACTCGTCATGAGCTGGAGCTTGTTCCATCGACACAGTTTTCCAATCGGCATCCATTTCATCGGCCAACATCATCGGTAGTACGGTATGCACGCCTTGGCCCATTTCGGCGTGGGGTACAATTACCCTAATGCTATTGTCGGGAAGAATTTTAACCCAGGCATTGATTAAGGTTTCATCGTCTTTCTCTATTAACTTGGCGAGTTTAGGGGTTCGGTGTCCGGGGCGAATCGCGACCCCAACGATTAAACCGCCACCAACAAGTACACCAGTACTTAAGAATGCTCTGCGTGTCCACTTACCCATTTTGCGAACCCTCTATTTTGTCTGACTCAGAAGCCGGCACGTCGTCGCTCGGCGTCAATATGATTTCTTTTGGTATCTTTGCAGACGCCGATTTAATCGCTTTGCGAATACGGCCATACATCCCACATCGGCATACGTTACCCGACATCGCATTGTCGATGTCATCGTCAGTCGGGTTAGGGGTTTTCTCTAATAACGCTGCTGCTGACATGATTTGCCCAGATTGGCAATAACCACACTGTGGGACTTGCTCGTCAATCCAAGCTTGTTGAACATGGTGTAAGGTGCCGTCCTGTGCTGACACGCCTTCGATGGTGGTAATCGAGCGGCCGGCGACGGTCGAAATAGGCGTTATGCAAGATCGAATCGCCACGCCATCCAGATGCACGGTACAAGCGCCACACTGAGCTATGCCGCAACCAAACTTGGTGCCTTTAAGTTTAAGTTCGTCTCTAACCACCCACAGCAGTGGAGTATCAGGCTCCACATCTAATTGGTGTGTTATATCGTTTACTGTAATTTCAAGCATCGAAAATCCTGACCATCTGGCCGTTGACAAGTTTGTAAACCGGAAAACATTGTAGCAGAAACATGTGAAACTTCTCCGGATTCGAAGCACTTAGAATTACCAGACTAAAGATAATTAAAATTTATCTTGAAAATAAGATAAGATTAATTTAATTTATCATATTGCTCTCATATCCACGTTAATTACCCCCCTTATTATTATGAATGATCGAAATCATTGGGCTTCATTCAACTGGGAAGATCCCTTTTTCCTAGATGACCAATTAAATGAAGAAGAACGCTTAAGTCGTGATACCGCACAAAAATTTGCTGAAACTGTACTTCAACCTAGGGTGACTGACGACTACCGCAACGAGGCATCTGATCGCAATTTGTTTCGTCAAATGGGTGACCAAGGTTTACTCGGTGCCATGCTCGAAGGCTATGGTTGTGCAGGCATGAGCTACACCTCATACGGTTTGATTGCTCGTGAGATAGAGCGAGTTGATTCTGGCTATCGCTCGATGATGAGTGTGCAATCGAGTTTGGTAATGTTCCCGATTTATGCTTTCGGCTCCGAAGAGCAATGTCAAAAGTATCTTCCGAAGTTGGCCAGTGGTGAATGGGTGGGTTGTTTTGGCTTGACCGAACCAGATCACGGTTCCGACCCCGCGGGGATGGTGACTCGTGCTAAGAGTGTGCCAGGTGGTTATGAGTTAAGCGGGGCCAAGATGTGGATCTCCAATGCCCCGATTGCCGATGTGTTTGTGGTGTGGGCGAAAACCGATGATGGCAGTGTTCGAGGCTTTATTCTGGATAAAGGGATGGGTGGGCTTAGCGCACCTAAAATCAGTGGCAAGCTCTCATTGCGCACCTCCATCACCGGCGAAATTGTGATGCAGAACGTGTTCGTACCCGAAGACGCCATGTTGCCGAATGTAACTGGTTTGAAAGGTCCAATGTCCTGTCTCAACAGTGCCCGTCTGGGTATCTCATGGGGCGCCTTGGGCGCAGCCGAAGCCTGTTGGCATTCTGCTCGCCAATACACACTAGATCGCACTCAGTTTAAGCGGCCTCTAGCGGCCAACCAGTTGATTCAAAAAAAGTTGGCCGATATGCAAACAGAGATTTCCTTAGGCTTGCAAGGTTGTCTAAGAGCCACTCGGCTGAAGCAAGAAAAACGCTTAGCACCGGAATTGATTTCTCTCTTGAAGCGTAACTCCTGTGGTAAAGCACTTGATATCGCACGTGCGGCGCGCGATATGCATGGCGGCAACGGAATCTCCGATGAATACCCTGTTATGCGTCACATGATCAACCTTGAAACAGTGAATACCTATGAAGGCACTCACGATGTTCATGCCTTGATTTTGGGTCGAGCGCAGACAGGCATTCAGGCTTTCTACTAATAGCAACAAGCCTCAACGTCGTAAGCGATTTGTTAGAACCGTGAAACTAAATCTCAAACAACTTGAAACCTTTGTGCTGGTAGCTGATTTAGGCAGCTTTCGTAGCGCA
>CAYQVT010000105.1:0-11688 GCA_964420885.1 uncultured Gammaproteobacteria bacterium | reverse complement strand
TGCTACCGGCTCGGTCATTACCGCTTCATCGTTGTCGGGATGCGAGGGCGACGATCTTGGGCAGGCAGAGCAAACCTCAGATCATTCAGAAACCGAAAACGCCGCGAGATCCCGATACAATTTTATCGAAATAGAGCACGGCGGTGACCAATATCACCACGTGGCGCCTGACCATGAAGCAAAGGTATTGATTCGTTGGGGTGATGCTATGTTTGAAGACTCCCCAGAGTTTGAGCCCGCTAAGCAATCGGTCAACTCGCAATTAAAACAATTTGGCTACAATAACGACTACGTCGGTTATTTAGCTTTGGTTCCGAAACCAGGGCAAGAAGCGCGAGCATTGTTATGCGTCAACCACGAATACCCCATTGCTGGTTTAATGTTTCCAAATTTCCCGCCTGATGGTTATCAGAATATGAGTGCCGAACAGGTAGCCATAACGCAAGCGGCGACTGGTAACTCAATTGTTGAAGTGGCGTTGACAGACGGCGAATGGTCGGTGAGTACGGGGTCAGGATACAATCGGCGAATCACTGCATTAGACACCGCGATCGCCATGAGTGGGCCTGCTGCAGGTCACTCGAGGCTGCAAACCACGAAAGACCCAAGTGGTACTAAGGTTATTGGCACACTCAATAATTGTGCTGGCGGCATGACCCCCTGGGGCACGTTTCTGACCTGCGAAGAAAATTTCAATTATCACTTTTTGGGTGAGTTGCCCAAGGGCCACAGTGAGTTACAAAACCATCAGCGTTATAATGTGCCTAATGATTACACTTTTTGGGGTAAACACGACACGCGTTTTGACCTAGGCGTGGAACCGAACGAGCCCAATCGTTTTGGTTGGGTGGTCGAAGTTGACCCTTTAGACCCAAGCTCAACACCCAAAAAACGTACCGCACTTGGGCGTTTTAAGCACGAGGGTGGTGAGACCGTGATGGCACCTGACGGGCGGCTAGTGGTCTACATGGGCGACGATCAGCGTTTTGAATACCTGTATAAATTCGTAAGCCGAGACAAGGTAGATCTGGAGATGCCTGAGAATAATAAAGATCTGCTTGATCACGGAACCTTATACGTCGCCAAATTTCACGACCAAGGTTACATACAATGGTTAGCTCTGGATCACAATAATGCCCGCTTACAAAGCGAATTTGAATCGCAGGCAGAAATTTTGATCGAGACTCGTCGGGCGGCAGATATACTCGGTGCAACGCCCATGGACCGGCCAGAAGACGTAGTACCAAACCCAACAACCGGCAAGGTTTACGTGATGTTGACGAATAACCGTAAACGCAAAGAAGCCACTAAACCTAACCCCCGCGAGAAAAATTATTTTGGCCACATAATCGAGCTCAGCGAACCTAACAACGACTTTGCCAGCACTCGCAGCGAATGGAATGTGATTGTGCGTTGTGGTGACCCTGATAAATCTAGCCACGATGCTGATTGGAACCCCAACACCTCGCGAAACGGTTGGTTTGCCAGCCCAGACAATGCGGTGGTCGACCCCGCCGGAAGGCTTTGGATAGCCACGGATCAAGGCGGTAAAGAAACTTTGAGCGGCACAAACGATGGTCTTTGGGCACTCGAAACCGATGGGCCATTACGCGGCACTGGTAAGATGTTCTTTAGAGCGCCGATGGGCGCAGAGCTTACTGGGCCGGTGTTTTCTGAAGATGGTGAGAGCTTATTTATTGCCGTTCAACATCCAGGCGATCATGAGGGGCCCGAAGATCTGCGCGTTGAAAACGCTTCAACTCTTTGGCCAGATTTTAATCCGAGTATTCCCCCGCGGCCTTCAATTGTGGTGGTTCGTAGGAAAGTGGGCGGACCGGTTGGCTAGCTAACGCGGAAGTAAATCAAGCGTTGGGCGACGGCGCTTTACTCGATGTTCGACTGGGCTCAGGGTCGAGCACACCCAGTGCTTTAGCGCGCTTTTCGCGATGCTTTTGTGCCAATAGTCTCATGTCCGTCGCGGTGTCTGTTTCGTCCATAATCTCCATGCCGAGAATGGTTTCTATAATGTCTTCCATGGTGACAATGCCAGCCATACCGCCAAAATCATCCAACACCACTGCGACGTGTTCGCGTCGTTCCATTAGGGTGGTAAACAAATCGGTTACTGCCAGGGTCTCGCCCACTGCAACGATGTCGCGTCTTAATTCGGCAAGAGATTGCTCGCCGCGGCCCTCGATCAAGGCTTCAGCAACGTCGATCTTGATGATATAGCCGGTGATTAAATCGATGTTGTCTTGGCTATAGGTGGGTATTCTGGAAAACTGGTTTTCTTTTCGGTGTTGATAGTAGTTCTCAATCGATTGCTCTTGCGTGGTGGCGCTGACCACGGTGCGAGGCGTCATGATGTCGCGTACCTCTATGCTCTGAAAGCGAATCATACTACCAATCATCTGAGACTCATCGGCGTCGAAAACGCCGTCTTGCTCGCCCATCTCGGTCATCGCCAGAAAATCATTACGAGTCAAAATCGGCTTGTCAGAATCGTTTTTAAGTGAGCGAGTCACCAATTGGCCCATCCACACCAAGGGCGCAAGTAACACCATCAAGAAGCGCAAGGAAAACACCGTGAACTTCGCCAAGCGCTGCCAATACAGCGCACCGATGGTTTTTGGCACTATCTCAGACAGTATCAACACCGCCAAGGTCATCGCACCTGGCACTAACAAGCGCGTGATAAATGGGCTGCTGTCTGCCCATATCTTGGTGGCTTGTTCACCTACACCAATGGCGCCCACTGTGTGGGCGATGGTATTCAGAGTTAAAATCGCGGCTAAAGGGCGATCGATATTGGCCTTAAACTCTTGTAAATAGCGGCCAGTCACGGTGCCTTTCTTTTCTTCAATGCGAGCGTAGGTTGGGGTTATGCTAAGTAGTACCGCCTCCCACAGGGAACACATGAAAGAAAAGAAGATTGCTAAGACAAAAAAACTTATGAGTAAGGTATACATGAACGCTCAGATAAATGGACTCCCTCGAACAGAGTAAGCTAGTAAACACCATTTAACAATATCTGCCGTGAAAACCGCTTCTAAAAACCCAATTGAATGGTGAGAGTGGATGCCAAACACCATGATTGGCCCAATTCTCGAAACAAAGCGAGTTGCTAGACCTATTATTTATGTTGAACGTCCCTATCTTGTAATTGATCGACCAACAGAATTTCGCGTAGCAAGTAGAAACTAGGGTCGTTAAACATATTTTCAATTAACCTTGTTACTCAGCCACATTGGGTAGCGCGACGAAGGAACTCCTATGAGTATTAAATTATCCGATGTTTTTGGCGGCTTGACCTCGCAGCAATTGCCTGCACTTCGGACCATTCTAGCCAAGGCTAAAGCCTACGCCGATGAATCTGGCACCGAACACAAGACACTACTGGCGGCACGTCTACATGACGACATGCATCCCTTGTCTTGGCAGCTACAAACAACCGTAGAACTGGTGTCTCGTGGGATTGATCGCATGCTGAATAAAGAACCCGTTAACCTGGTACTAGACGAAGACAACTTCGACGCCCTAATCACTAGAATCGAAGGCATTAACGCCGAGTTATCTACTCTTGACCAAGCCGCCCTGAATCAAGCCGCAGAAACTGTATTTGAAATCCCCATTGGCCCAGACGCCAGTTTGTCGCTTACTGGCGACGATTATGTCTTAAAGTTTTTGTTGCCAAACGTCTATTTTCACCTTACGACCTCGTACGATATATTAAGAATGCAGGGTGTTCCTGTCGGAAAACGAGACTATATGGGCCCGTTTTAATCAAAAAGTTGGCAAAAACACCACCACTGTGTCGCGTTTAACACACTAAAGTAGTGAAAACAGACGCGTTCAGTTAAGCCTAAGTTAAATTTGCCGTCTAGCTTGCAGACCAAGGTTATTGTTAACACATGAAATGTAAATGAAGATTTTCTTTCATAACTCTCTCTTCTTTTTGTTATTAAAAGCCGCCCAGTTTTGAGTGGCTTTTTTTTTTGCCTGCGGATTGTGCCACTCAGTTGAAGTGAAGATACCGTCTGTAAATGAATAGTCGGGTAAGCTAGTATTAGCGGCCTCATTATTCACAGACAAACTCTTATTTATGGACACTTCAAAACTCTTTTCACTCGAAGGAAAAACCGCCTTAGTAACCGGAGGCTCGCGCGGTATCGGCAAAATGATCGCTGAGGGTTTCCTCGCACAAGGTGCCACCGTGTATATCTCGTCGCGTAAAGCCGAGGTGTGCGACGCAGTCGCTGATGAGCTTGGCCCAAAGTGTATTTCATTACCGCAAGACGTCAGTTCAATTGAAGGGTGTCAAAACTTGGCCGCTCGCTTCACAGAACTTGAGCCTCAACTCGATATCTTGGTCAATAACGCGGGCGCCGCATGGGGTATGCCATTTGAAGATTTTACCGAGGCTGGTTGGGACAAAGTGATGGACCTTAACCTGAAGTCTCCGTTCTTTCTATTGCAAGCACTGCACAAATCACTGGCAGCGAGTGGCAGCGCCGTTCAACCGGCTAAGGTTATTAATATTACCTCCATTGACGGTCAACGCCTGAACCCTTGGGACACCTATAGCTACCACGCATCAAAATCAGCGCTTATCTATTTAACTAAACGACTCGCCGCGCGCTTAGTCGGTGAGCACATTAATGTTACCTCAATCGCCCCCGGTGCATTCCCCTCAGAAATGAACCGCGCTGCACGCGATCATGGTGACGAAGTAGCTGCGGGCATACCGTCGGGCCGCATTGGTGTCGCTGAAGACATGGCTGGCACCGCAATTTTTCTAGCGAGCCGTGCTGGCGATTACGTGGTTGGCGATACCATCTCGGTTGACGGCGGCATCGTTAACGCATCCTTAGGTCAAAGTATCGACGCCTAAACCAGTCTAAACCATTGAGCCAAGCTTGTTAAGGTCTCAATTATCCACCAAATCTGACGCCGTACTCAATTGGGTTAACAGTTGTTTAAACAGCACCCAGCGTTCGGCGTGAGACTCACTATTGTGCGCAATATAGTCCGCGATTAGGTCTTCGCCAATACTGTAGTTCAGCACGTAAGCTCGGTATTGTTCGATGAACTTAACCGATGATTCGGCACGCTTTGGCGACACCAAAGAATATTTAACGATCTTTTGAACCGCCTCGTCGCGAGACAGTTCACCATCAAGGTACGATTTTGCAATCGCGATTCGCGAATGTTTCAACTTACCTATTAGCTCATTTAGTTGATCTAACTTAGCTGCACTTTTGGTATCAATGCCCGCCAGTGGGTACAAAACTTCTTGCTCAAACGACGCTTTTTCATTATTTGGAAAGGCAAGGCTTACCCCATACTCAGCGCTGCCTTCGGCGATCACACCATAAGGGCTGAATAAGGGGTATAAATTAAACTCTACCCAACCTTTTTCTTTGATAAGTTCTTCTTCAATTAACACATTCCAAACGTGGTGCCCAGGGTAGCCCTCGTGGCAACCCAAGCCGACGGCACTGTCAATTTTAGTTGGGAAATCTTGATTCAACTGCATCAAGCTGTGATTGTCGCCTTGATACCAATTATAACCGGTCCATGCTTTATCGTTTACGTACTCCAAAGTGAAGGACTCTTTATCAGGCATGGTGATAAATTTCTTACTCCGCGCGCGGCACTCCGCAATCGCAACATCGAATAACTTCTTTAAGCGCTCTGGCGCCACATCAAAGGTCGATCTAAAAGCATCCACGCGTTCAGACAATTCGCCTGCGCCCGGTAACAAAGCATCAATCTCGGCTCGAGCTTTATCAAACTCAGCAAAATCAAACTCCGGCAGCACCACGTCGTAAATAAGCAGTGCTTCGTCGGTAAACGAAAACGTTTCCCCATTGACCATGCGAATGCGAGTGTCCATCGCGCGCACATTGCGTGACAATGATTTATGCCTAACCGCAAGCTCTGCGTCCTCGAAGGACAAGTCGGCCAGCTCTTTGCCTAAAGCCGCTATGTCAACGGCTAACTTCTCTTTTGAGCGAGGTGTTGTCGCCGCCTCTTGCCACTCTTTAGGCCCAAGATAAGCGTCTACGTAATTGGCATCGTACTGGCCTAATTCTAAACCGAGGTGCACATAGCGTTCGGCTGCCGCAGATAACTGCTCTGACTTACTGGCCGCGTTTGACGTACCTGACACAATTAAAGTAAAAAACGCCGTTGCCCAAAGGGCGGTGATGGCAAATCCAGATTTCAATCTTAGGCTCATTGTTTTCTCTTTATTCAAATTTTTAAACCGAGCCACCTTAACACATTAAAAGCGTAACAAGAGTGTGGACCAGATCTAGGTCTGATTCTTCACACCAACAATAACCTACCTTAAAGTGCTATTATTTACCCGCTAGATTTGGACTACAGAACGAAGATTGCAATTCGGTGATGGCTTAGCAGGGATTTTAATTTATGCAAAAAACTTCTTTCATTCGTGGCACGTTACTCAGAATCGGGGTTACGGCGGTATTGTTGTTTGGTTCGACACATATCGTTGAGGCTCAAATCTCACCATCAAAGGTTGCCAAACAAAGTTGGCTTTATGTCAAAACAGACCATTTTAGCCTCATCACTGACGTAAGCGAAAAGCGCTCGCTTCGAATTATGCAAAATTTGGAGAAATTCCGAAGCATGGTGAACCTGTTTAATGGAGGCGGAATCGCCAGTGGCAGCAGACCACTCAAGCTGATCGTCACAAAAAACAAGAAAATGTACCAGGAACTGAGCTCTCACCGCGAAAGATTAAAGAAAACTACCGGTTTCTTTAGAGATACCATAGGTGGCAATTACGCTGTTCTTAGATTTCGACGTAGCTTTGATTTTTCTACTTTGTTTCATGAATACACGCACTACTTAATGGCCGACACGCTCATTGATAATCTGCCTTATTGGTACAGCGAAGGCTTGGCTGAATTTATGGGTCAAATTGACTTTAAAGGTGAAAACCAAATTTACTTTGGCAAGGCGGTGGCCCATCACGTATCGTCGATCGCTTATATGAAGTGGGTAGATATGGAAGACATTTTAACCGCTCGCCAAGTAAATCATAAGGATGAACAAAGACGTTATCAGACCTATTCTCAAGGTTGGCTGACGGTGCATTATTTTAATAGTAGCGCCGACCGATATGATCAGTTGAAGAGCTACTTACGGCTTACTGGCGCTGCCGTGTCCGAGGAAGAAGCATTGCGTCAGGCTATGGGGATGAGTTTTTCAGACCTTGATCGTGCACTAAAGGACTACGCAAGAAAAGGGCGTTACTACTATTCAAAAATAGTTCTAAAAGACCCATTGAAACAATCGGATATAAAGATACGTGAGCTCTCATCGGCTGAAGTTTCTTTTAAATTGGGCGAGTATTTTTTGCACGGTGGCGGAGATTCATCGCGAGCGAAAACCTATTTTGATCAAGCACTGGGACACCAATCAAACCATGTAGGCGCACTAGCCGGGCTCGCTAGTTTGGCACTATTAGTTTGCAAAGAGAAAATCTGTAACGAAGCACAGTCTCTTATTAATCAGGCGCTCGAGCTTAAACCCGCTCATGTCTTTGCAACCACCATAAGTGGACATCTTAATGCGCGCAAAATGAGAATGAGCAATTCTGAACTTGAACAAAAAGAGTATTGGAACAAAGCTGTACGAGATTACAATGTCGCGATTTCGTCAGATGAAATTAATATTGAAGCAATCACTTCTGCGGGAAATTTATACGCGTCGAAAGGTCGATGGTCTAGAGCATTGGACTTGTTTGAAACTGCCTACTCATATGCTCCATCAAACTATTCAATGCGTGCTTATATGATCCAAGCCTACCTAGCAAATGGTGAGATATCTGAAGCTGAAAAAATGGCAAATAAGGTGCGAAATAACAACCACTTTTCCGATCAAGATATTGCCGATTTCGAAAAATGGTATCTAACAGTTAAAGAGTTACATTCTGATGAGTAGTATGGGTTTAGAAATATTCGATTCTGCCGATCGTGCTACCGTAGGTCAAAGACTATTCAGATTAGAAATCGAACCATCAATGTATATGGGACGAGATCTCGGTCTGCTACGATAGACCATTAAAAATCTTACAGAGGTAATATGTTCATGTTATTCGCTACGGAATTTCTTAACTTTGTCAGCTTAGTGCAACGGTACTTACTCAAACTGGCCGCTGTCTTAGTAATTGGTGTTAGCGGCACATTGGATATTGCATTTGCGCAAAATAGGGAAGGTAAGTTGGCTTACGACGCTGATCTGATCACCGAGTTAGATGCAAAAATCGCCGACAACACCTACAAGAACATTAATGGCATTGTTGTCATGCGCGACGGCGATTTACTCTTCGAGCGCTACTACAACGGCAGTACATCGACCAGCTTACACAACCCCAGATCCGTTGGTAAAACCTTCGCGTCGGCCATGGCTGGCATTGCCCTGCGCGACGGTTACCTTACTAGCCTGGATCAAACTCTGGGTGAGTTTTACGACCTAAAACAATACGCCAATTACAGCGACGCCAAAGCGAAGGTCACACTGAGGCAATTGCTAACCATGACCTCAGGCTTCGACGGCTTTGACTTTAACGCCGACTCAATTGGCAATGAAGAGAACATGTACCCACAAGACAATTGGGTGAAATGGACACTTGACCTGCCCATGGCGAGCGACCGAAACCCAGGTGATAAGTGGTTTTACTTCACCGCGGGCATCGTGGTGTTAGGAGACATCTTGCACAAAGTGTTGCCGGGCGGCTTAGAAGCCTATACACAAAATGCATTGTTTGACCCATTGGGCATCACTGATTTTCAATGGCAATATACACCGCAAGGCGTTGCCAACACCGCCGGAGGCCTACAGCTCAGCGCGCGAGACTTTGCCAAGTTTGGGCAATTGTACAAAAACCTAGGTGTTTGGAAGGGCCAACAAATTCTGCCTGGCGCATTCGTCGCCGAGTCGATAAAGAACCAAGCAACCACTACTGAAGACAATAACGACTATGGGTATCTGTGGTGGAAAACTAGTTACTCAGTGGGCGAACAACAATTGCCGGTTAGTTATTGCAGTGGCAATGGTGGCAATAAAATTTTCGTCTTTGAAGATCACGCATTGGTGGTATCCGTCACTGCGAGTGCTTATGGTCAGCGCTACGCTCATCGGCAAGTGAACGAACTAATGGAGACCTACCTATTACCGGCGGTATTAACCCAAGACTGAGCATAGATGATTGCCAAGTCAACCAGAATCGATAGTGGCAAGTAGTATAAGATACATCTTCAAATTCTAAATACTCACGGGCTTCCGTACGGTATTAGCTAACAAATTATTCTAAGGGGGTAATATGGTGGTACGTAATTCGGTACAACTAGCGATGTGGCTGGTCTTTTACGTGGTTTCAAGCGTTAGCGCTCAAGCTGATAACACAACGTATATACACGCCGGTTCTGTACTCGTGAGCGCTGATGAGTCACCGGTCAATGAGCAAACCATTGTGGTGCGCAATAACCGCGTTGAACGTGTCGAACAAGGCTATGTGCTCCCCTCAGAAACAGACACTAGTGCGCAAGTAATCGATCTTAAAGATCAGTTCGTGCTTCCGGGCTTGATGGACATGCACGTGCACCTATTATTTGAGTTAAGCCCAAGCTCACGAACCGACGCCCTATTTACAACCACCTCGATGGAAGCCCTTAACGGAGCGTATTTCGCCAATAAAACACTGATGGCCGGTTTTACAACGGTTAGAGACCTAGGCGCCACCCCAGAAGCCATTTACGCCTTGCGCAGCGGCGTGGCCAAAGGTCTAGTGCCAGGGCCGCGCATCATAGCCGCAGGCAGTGCGCTTGCTGCCACCGGCGGGCATGGTGATATTGATGGTATCAAGCCAGAATTACTCAAACTCTGGACTCCAGAGACCATTTGCGACGGGGCCGACGACTGCCGTAAAGCCGTACGCAAGGCCGTTAAGTTCGGCGCCGATTGGATCAAAGTTACCGCCACCGGCGGCGTATTGTCAGACACTAAGACAGGTACAGACCAACAAATGACTGACGACGAGCTTACCGCCATTGTCAGCACCGCGCATCGACTTGGTGTAAAAGTGGCGGCTCATGCCCATGGTGCAAACGGTATCAAAGCCGCCTTAAGAGCGGGTGTAGACAGCATAGACCACGGTACCTTTACCGATGCGCAAGCAATGAAATTATTCAAAAAGTCGAATGCGTATATGGTGCCAACCCTTTCACCAGGGGTAAAAGTGCCCGCGAAAATGGAGGGCAACCCCTTCTTTACCGAGGCTATCAAAGCAAAAGCGCTGGCCGCCTCAGCCGCTTCGCAAAACACCTTTCTTGAGGCTTATAAATCAGGTGTAAAGATTGCCTTTGGTACCGACTCTGCGGTGACCCCGCACGGCGAAAACGCCGATGAATTCGTGATGATGGTAGAAGCCGGCATGGCGCCAGCAGACGCTATTCGCTCCGCCACCATCACCAGTGCCGAACTGCTCGGCTTAGAAGACAAACTCGGCACTCTGCACAACGGCAAACTGGCCGACCTAATCGCCGTAAACGGTAACCCCTTAAACGACATCTCAACCCTAAGAGCGGTTAACTTTGTGATGAAAGAGGGAAAGGTGATGAAGCCCCTGCGCTAGCGCTCACTTGCGCGGTCCAGAAGGTGCATGGCGTTCTAGCCTTGGTAAGCGACCAATCATGCCATCTGGTCGCGCGGCCGCTAGCATGCGCTCATAAGCCGGTCGTTTTCTAATGCGCTCTTTCCATTTCGCCACATTCGGAAATTGCGCTTCGTCCACAATGTTTAAACCAGTCGCCACGTTCAAGGGGAACATCATCATAATGTCAGCGGTCGAAAACTCCGCGCCACCAAACCAAGCGTATTTGTCTAAGTGGTTCTCAGCATGTTGCACCACGGCTTCTGAATCCACAAAACGTGAACGTGCCTCGGGAGGAACTTTTAGCCACGCGCGGTAGTCAGAAAACAACCGCGCCGCCAAACTGCCTTCAGCATAATGCATCCACTTCATATGATTCGCGTAGTCGTAACTCGCCAGCTCGGGTTGCAGTTTAGCTGGTGCATAGCGATTAATAATCACCTCGATAATCGCCCCAGACTCAACCAGAATTTGATCGCCAATTACCACCGTGGGCGCCATTGGCACATCAGGGTTAACGGCTCTAATATTGGCCATGGAGCCAGCTAAATCGCCTCGCTTAAATTCGAGTTTATACGGCAGGCCAAGTTCTTCCATCAACCACACAATACGCTCTGACCGGCGCCCCTCAAGATGATAAATGGTGATCTCCGGCACCGATTCTAATTCACTAGCGTAGACACGATTTTGCGAAGGTATTAGGGTGAGCATCAGAATTAACGCGATTGTGAACAACTTCATAAAGCCTCTCCATTTGAAATAAGTTTATTCGCCGTTAGAGCATCACACTCGACGGCAGTGCGACGACTATAACAATTAAGGAATTGTCGTTGTAGAAAAAGGTGGATGCTGAACAATCTGCAAAAGCCAAACTAAGAAATTAGCGAACTAATTCGATCGCGCACGTCGTACTTCTGTATGCTTAATGCCACTTCACTTTGCTAAGGAGACCGTGTAATGCGATACATATTGATGCAAACCGCGCTAATAACACTACTAGCGTG
>CAYQVT010000104.1:0-11766 GCA_964420885.1 uncultured Gammaproteobacteria bacterium | reverse complement strand
CGGCAACCGTGGTTGCCGAACTCAATACTTTGGCGCCCCAATTTTTTACCCGTTGTAGTAGTTTGGAAGCCGGTAGCCCGAAATGAAAACTAACGATTTCCGGTGCATGGGTTTCTATTACATCGATCACGTCGTGACTGAAAGGTAGCCGATTTTGCCCCTTTGTGATGGCCTCTGCGTCGACACCGAGCTCTAAAAAGTAAGGTGTTAATAGCTCGCGCCATTGGGATTCGATATCGGGCTTGGGTGTGGGCGCCTTATGGCAAAAGAAGTTTAGATTTATAGGCGTATCGGTTTGGCCTTTAAGTACTTGAAGTTCCGTTTCGAGTTGTTCAGTCGACAACATTGCACACGGTAACGAACCTAGCCCACCTGCCTTGGCGACTGCGATAGCAAGAGCGCTATCTTGAACGCCCGCCATGGGTGCTTGAACAATAGGGTGCTCAATGTTCAATAATTCTTCAAGCATCATCCTTGCTAATTCGATTCGGGTTTGTCGTCTGGTAACGCCAGAGCATCTAGCTTAGTCGTGTCAAATTGGATTTCTTTTGGTTCTAGTTCGGGCATCGATTTCTTGGCTTTATTCGATAGTTTATTAAAGCGAGAAACTTTGCCCTGCATACCCGACAAAGACGTGACGGTATCGTTAAAATGGGTGCTTGCTGTATTCAGGGTTCTGCCAAGTTTGCTTAAGCGTTCGGATACTAAGACGACCGAATTGAAGATATCGTTGGCCTTTTCACCAATCTGCCGGGCTTCCTTATTGCTGCGGTCGAGCATCCAAAGGTTGGCTACGGTGCGCAATATTGGAATTAAAGTAGTGTGTGAAACTAGGATAATGTTTTTATTATAGGCAAAACTGAATAACTCAGTGTCTTGTTTCATAGCTTCAATATAGGCTGGCTCGATAGGCATGAACATCAATACAAAGTCTGGGCTATGGACCCCACTAAGGTTGGTGTATTCTTTCGACGCCAAATCGCTAGCGTGTTTGCGAACCGCTGCGACATGAGCTTTCATTTCAATTGCGTATTGGTCCGGTTGTTCAGTAGTGCAGGCGCGCTCGTAGGCGTTTAAGGAGACTTTGCTATCGATGATTATGCATTTATTGCCCGGTAATTTTATAAGGTAGTCGGTCTGTTTACGATTGCCATTGTCATCGGTGAACGACGTTTGTTTCTCATAGTGATCGTCCTCGACCAAGCCACTCATCTCTAATGTTCGTTCTAGCTGAGCTTCGCCCCAAGCACCCCGTTGTTGAGAGTCTCCTTTAAGTGCGGTTGTAAGGCTGCTTGCCTCGTCGCGCATCTTAATGCCCATCTTCATAACATTTTCAATTTCTGCCTTTAAGTTGGTATTGCCTTTTACCGATTCGTCATGCACTTCGTTGACGCGCTTTTGAAATCCTTCTATCTGATCCTGTAGTGGTTTTAATAATGCGCTGACACCTTCTTTGTTTTTGGCAGCAAGCATTTCTTGTCGTTCTTTAATTATCTCTTCAGAAACCACTTTAAACTCGGTTTTGAGCATCGCTTTTTGTTCGTCAAACTGAGTTTTGAGGCTGGCCAACTTCTCATGCTCAGCCTGCAATTTAGCATTTTGCTCGCGTGCATCGGCCTCCAAGCGGCTAAGCTTACGGTTATTGTTGTCAATCATTTCACGCAGCCCATGGCGTTCGTTTTCACTGGTATTAAGTTGCTGCGCCTTTTCGTCGAGACTGATCTTCAACTCGGCTTTTTCAGTCATTAACTGTGTCAATTGATGAGCATTGATTTCGGCTTTCTCAGTAAGTAGTAAATTGCTTTTACTGATCACTTCTATTTGCTGTTCATTAGTGGCCTTAGCGATTTCTAATGCTTGGCATCGTGCGTCTAACTGACGCTGCCTTCGAGCAGTGCGTGCGGCGAGTAACGCTGCCGAGATCACACTGATCGACACTATCGAAACAAGCCAATACAGCGCTATGTTTTGGTTTAGCCAGCTTTGTAACGCTAATATGCTGCTATCCATCTATCTTCACCAGGTAAGATCATCAGGTATTTGATAATCGGCATAAGGGTCGTCTTCGCTTGGCGTTGCTGCGCTTACATTGGTATTTTTTACGACGTATTTATCGGCTCGTTCAGAAATTTTTTTAGCAACGGCTTTAGGTACTAACTCGAATACTTCGTTACCCATCGATATGATGACAATTTGGTCGCGTGACAATTGCTTCTGTTGCTCGTCGGTAACGTAAATCTTTTTAACTTTTTTCTTAAGCGTAAAGCTATAGGGTGTATCACCCTCTTTACGATCAAGTTTCGCGTTATCCACCAGCTGTTTGATTTGTGCGAATTTTGCTTTAGCCGCTGCTTCGGCTTGGCGCTGCTCGTTTAGGCGTTTGTCTTTTTTAGCCTTGTCGAGCATGGCGCGCTGCGTTCGAAGCTGAATCTCGCTTGGTTTGTTGCGATTTTTCTTAGCTACCTGGGGTGGCTTTTTCTTCTTACTTGGTTTCGAGGCGGGCTTTTTTGCAAGACCGGCTTTTAATAATTGATCTTTAAGAGAGAGGCTCATGCGAATAACCTATTTACTTGTTCAAAGCTATATTCGTATCGTTGAAAGCAGAAGTGGCAATCCACAATCAAGTTATTGTTTCCTTGGACCTTTTGTTCTTCAATGAGTTGTTCTACGTCTTCTTGCCCTAGGCCTCTGACCGCATCTAACGACTTTTCGGAGGAGCAGATGCAGCCAAATTCCACTTCATTAACCTCAAACAAACGACAGGACTCTTGGTGAAAAAGTCGCGTTAGTATTTGCTCGGAGCGCAAATTAAATGCTTCATTCACTTCTAATGTGTCGAGCAAAACCTTGATTCGATCGAAATGGTCGACTGCGGCACCGCTATCTCTGATTTTTTCCTGGGGTAGGGCGTGAATCGAAATTCCAACGGCGCATCGTTGATCAGTCAGTAAACGAAATAGGCTGGGGAGTTGCTCAGATCGGCGAAAATAATCCTCTAGACAGTCGCTCAGAGTTGCGTGTTCAATCGGCACAATACTTTGGTAACGATCGCCTTCGTCGGGTGAGATAGTAATGGCTAACATGGCTCTCTTACCCAGGACATTGAGCTCCAGCGAATCATTTGGTGCTAGACTTTCAGAGTCATACTCGGAGATGGCTCGAATTCGACGGTCAGACATACAATCGGCCATTATGAGCTTAATTGCGCCCTCGGTGCGCAATTGTATGGTCAAGCTGCCATCTATTTTGATGCTGTCTCGCAATAAGGCAGCCGCGAGCGCAAATTCATTTAGCAAACTTGCCAAGTTAGCTGGATAATGATGGGTGGCTTGAATTGCTTCGCAAGTCTCGCTAAGGCGAACGATGCAGCCGCGAGCGTCTAAATTATCGAAAACAAAGCGTTGGCGTGTGTCTGTATTAATCATAGGGAACCGATGCATAACTAGCCCGCTATTATAAAACTAATTGATCAAACTAAAAACCAAACGATCACAATCGACAACAAAATTCGATAAATCACAAATGGCATCATGCCAACTCGGCTAACAAAACGGATAAACCAATGCATGCAAACAAATGCGATCACGGCCGACAATCCAGCTCCTAGCGCCAATATGCCCCAATCTATTGATAGCCCACTAGTCGCCAGTTCCGCCCCTTTTAACAGTCCTGGCAGCGCGATGGCTGGTACCGCCATTAAGAATGAAAACTTTGCTGACGCAATCCGAGTAAAACCTAAAGCCAGCAACGCTGTCATCGTGATTCCAGATCGCGAAGTTCCTGGGATTAATGCGAGTGCCTGAGCCAAACCGATCAGTATTACTTGCTTCCAGCTAAGCGCTTCCATCGGTTTGTTGTTTTGGTCAGCGTTTCGATCGGCCCATGCTAAAAGCAGCCCGAAGACTAAGGTGCTTAGGGCTATAATCGAGGCTGCTCTTAGCTGTGTTTCGATCAAATCATTAAATAAGAGGCCGAAGATTCCTACCGGTATGGTTGCTAATACCACCAGCCAGCCTAACTTTCCTGAAGTGTTCCATTCTAAGCCACGCCAACCTTGAAGCCACGCTGGGACTATTTTCCGGATTTCTTGCTTCAAAAACACCACGACGGCGATAAGAGTGCCGACGTGCACTGCCACATCAAATGCGAGGCCTTGATCATCCCAGCCGAAAAATTCAGGTACTAGAATGAGATGCGCCGAGCTCGATATCG
This sequence comes from uncultured Gammaproteobacteria bacterium, assembly GCA_964420885.1. Taxonomy (GTDB): domain Bacteria; phylum Pseudomonadota; class Gammaproteobacteria; order Arenicellales; family Arenicellaceae; genus Arenicella. Next base: position 7,554 of record CAYQVT010000104.1, on the reverse strand, counting down.
GTAGAAACTCGGTGATGCCCTGAACAAAGGCTAAGACTATTGCTTGAAAAATATCCATAAGGGGATGAGTCTGTTTTGGGGCTTGCGCTAATAGGTTATAGTAAGTTTTTAGTAATTTATTTGCACGGAAATATGAATCAATCCGCAAAAACCGTATTGATTACGGGAGGCGCTAAGCGCATCGGCCGACAAATGGCAATCACCTTACATGAGGCTGGTCATAATATCGTGGTTCATTACCGTTCTTCGACGGGCCCAGCGTCCGACTTGGTGAACCAATTAAATACCCTTCGTGAAAACAGTGCAGTAGCATTGCAGGGCGAACTGCTTGATATTTCAGCGATACCACAATTAGTAACTCAAGCGGTTGAGGCGTTCGGTAACTTGGATGTGCTGATTAATAATGCTTCAACCTTTTATCCAACCCCAATTGAACTGCTCGAAGACGAATTCTGGAATGATCTAATTGGTAGTAATCTCAAAGCCCCAGCATTTTTAGTTAAGGCCTGTGCCCCTCATTTGCGAGAGCGCAAAGGGTCAATCATAAATATCGTCGATATTCATGCTAAAAAGCCAATGGCTAACCACCCCATTTACTGTTCAGCAAAGGCCGGTCTTGAAATGTTAACTATGTCACTTGCGAGGGATTTGGCACCCAGTATACGAGTAAATGGAGTCTCACCAGGGGCCATACTCTGGCCTGAAAACGACAACGGTATGGCAGATCAAACCGAGATATTAGAGAAAATTCCAATGGCACGAATGGGGCGGCCCGAAGACGTTGCAAATTTGGTCCGTTTTTTGATTGATCAGGGCGAGTACATAACTGGCCAAGTCATAGCGGTTGACGGTGGCCGCTCGGTGGTAATCTAAGTGCACCTAACCTAGCTAGCTAATCAACAACACTCGATCAGGCCTTATCTTTCTCTGATCGACGGTTTTGTTCATGAGCTTTCATAGAATTAAAACAAACCAGCAAAGCTGTAACTGTTTATTTCAGGGCAACGTTGATTGTTAATTAAGTGATTGACTGAACTGATCGCCCAGTTTTTATATCGAGGTTTGCACCAATGCTGGCTATAATCTCCTTCAGAATTGCAACTCTGCAGGTATTGATAAAGATGATTCACGACCTTGCAGTTGGCCTCATTGCCATACATGGTCGAGAAAGCATAATGTGCGGCAGCGTTTCTACTATTAATCGTTAAGGCTCGCTGGTAATACTGCTTTGCGAGGTCGATGTCTTTCAAATCGTATCGCGCGAAAAAGCCTTGCCGCGATAACTCCTTTGGGTTGTATTGCGTGAAATAGCCCACTCTTTTAAGTGTTGCCAGTGCTTTATCGCGTAGGCCAAGTTTCGCGTAAGCTGAAAACGCCTTAGTGTTGGCTTCCTTATGCATCGGTGAAAAACTTAATAGTGTCTTGAGGTCTTCAAGCGCACGCTCAGGCATGTCGGCTTTAAGGAGAATATTTGCTCGAGTGAGTAAATCATTCCCTCTGTTTGATCGAGTTTTTAGAGTTGTATTGATGGCGGTTAATGCCAGCGGGAACTGATCGGTTTTGTAGTACAGCTCAGCCAACATTGAGTAATAATATAGGCGATTAGGTTCTTGTTTGATGGCGGATTTTATCTCTCTAATGGCCGTTATATAATCCTTTCGATCAGCGGCATCATTAGCGCGATAATAGCTTATAGTAGCCCCGCCATCATGCGAGGCTTTGTCCAGGATGGTCGCATAACTATGAATTAATTCCTGTCTAAAGTATTCGTTCCCACCCCACTTAGCCGTCTGAGCAATAATAGCCGAGTGGTGAATTAATACCGACGTTGGAAATTTTTCCAGCGCTTGATAAATGATATCCACTTCATCCACGGTGTCGTCTAGGTTGGCGAAGCTGATTTGATCCGAATACCACAATACATCACGATTATTATCCTGTTTTGCTTTATCACCAACTGCTCGCGCAAGCGCTTGATAGGCTCTAAATTTTTTGCGATTCTGTGTCGGGATTTCGCTCCAATAAGCCTTTCCTCGCCATTGCCAAGATAGACCATTAAAGTATCGTGAAGCCACCAAATACGAGGCCCACGACTCAGAATGACTTATCCAATTAAGTATTACTTGTTCTAAATCGGGATCTATCTGGGCAATATTGTCAATAATGTTGTCTAAATCTGAAGGGCTAATTTCTCCCGCATCAAATTTTAGCGCTAGACTCTCAATTTTCTCATCAAGTGCATCAAAATCTTGTTCTTTAAGAAGCGTCAATAATATCGGTTTTAATTGTGTTGGCGCATCAACCGGGGAGGGTATAGTCGGTTGAAGATCCAGTTGTGCCGCCTTGAATAGCTCGGTGCCAAGCGTGTCCGAGGTATTTTCTTTAGGCATGGAGAACGGTGATAAGTTTTGCCAAACTATCACCAGTAGTATGGATATGAAAACAAAAAGAAGGGCCTTTTTAATCATATATAATTCGCTAAATTTGTTCGAAGTTATTATTGGACCAGATTACCATAATGTTCGGCAAGCGCACTTGGGCTCGAATGTTATCGTTTAGAAAGCAATGCTATTGATCACCTCGTTCAATAATAATGCCGACGTTTTTTACTCCTTTGACAGCTTGACCTTTATCTAACTTAATTCTTACCCAAGACGTTTCGAATTCGTTCAATATAAGCGCGGCAAGCCGTTCGGCCAAGGTTTCAATTAGCTGGAATGTATGTTCATTGGCGTAGGTTTGAATTCGTTCGGTAATTGCTTGGTAGTCGAGAGCATCTGTTAAGTCGTCATTTTCTGCGGCTCGCTTTGCATCCGTTGCAAGTTCGATATCAAGTATCAATGTTTGCGTAATCGCCTTCTCCCATTCCCAAACACCGATGGTGCATTCGCACTTCAGGCCATATAGGTAGATTCGGTCCATAGTCACTTCCAGTTAGAGTTGAGATTCTAAAAGTAGAGTTTTATACAAAATTATTAACGTCTGTCACTCTAACACAGTACAATTGCGCTTCTTGAAAAAAGGAGACTTATAGGTCCCAAAGATAACAATGTTTGAACTACCATCATTTGCATGGCCAATTTTAGGATATCTGTTTGGCTCTATTTCGAGCGCGGTACTGGTTTCTAAATTGTTTAGCTTAGACGACCCCAGAAAGGTTGGCAGTGGTAACCCTGGCGCCACTAATGTGTTGCGTTCAGGTAACAAGTTCGCCGCCGCAATAACCTTAATAGGCGATGTTTTAAAAGGCGTTTTGCCGGTCATTTTTGCTCAACATGTTGGTGTTAGCAATGGTGTGCTAGCGATGGTTGCGATCGCTGCCTTTATGGGGCATTTGTTTCCTGTTTTTTTTGGTTTTAAAGGCGGCAAAGGCGTCGCCACAGCAATCGGCGTGTTTGTGGCGCTCAATTGGAAGTTGTTAGCGGTATTCGCTGCTACGTGGGTGATAGTCGCTGCAATCTCTAGGTACTCTTCACTCGCGTCCTTAACCGCGGCGGCAGTCACCGGTGTTGCAAGCTTTGCCATATTTAATCAACCTCATGAGCATCAGTTGATAGGTGCAATCTTTTGGATTGTTGCTTTTACCTTTCAACGACATCGAGAGAACATAGATCGCCTCAAAAATGGAACAGAAGGCAAAATTGGCCAGAAGTCAGCGTAAATAGCTGAACATTAGGGGTTTATATTCATTAACCGCGATGGGTTGAATTAGCCCGCGTTGGCTGGTACTGCGATTATTGCAATGACTAGCACGCAAACGATCACGATAAGAGAGATCAGAATGTCTTTGCTTACATCATTCAGTTTCATGTTTTTGTTCATATTGTCTGGAGCATGGGGAGTCTTTCGAGGATGGTTCTCGAATTTAGCTCTTTGACTTTAGCTCAAACCCAAATTTATGTCTGTAATCCTTATGGACTAGATAAAGGCGTAGAATCCGTAGACCGACCTATATCGGGGCGAGGTCTTCTAAAGACCATCGAGGTTTAACTTGAAAACTGCGTTCTGGACTTGCTTGGTGAATGCGCTTTGAGCCTGCGTAGGCAATCATTGCACCATTATCAGTACAAAATTGTATTCGAGGGTAGAATAACTCCGCGCCCATTTTGTCTGTCATCACTTTCAATTGCTCTCGTAAGCGAATATTGGCCCCAACGCCTCCAGCAACCACTAAACGCTTGGCGTCAGTATGTAAGAGGGCCCGCTTACACTTGATCATCAATGTGTCTACCGCCGCATCTTGGAAGGCATACGCGATGTCGCAGACAGTTTGATCATCAATCAGCTCTTTTTGTACGGTATTGAGGGCGAAGGTTTTTAAGCCACTATAGCTAAAGTCCATTCCTGGCCGGTCGATCATTGGTCTCGGGAAAGTAAAGCGGGTAGGGTCGCCACGTTCCGCGGCCTTAGCAATAGCCGGTCCGCCGGGATACCCTAGTCCTAGTATTTTGGCTGTTTTGTCAAAGGCTTCACCGACGGCATCATCAACCGTTTGGCCGAGTATCTGATACTCGCCGATGCCGTTAACCTCGGCTAACAAAGTGTGTCCACCAGAAACGAGCAGTGCAATAAAAGGAAACTCAGGCGCGTTATCTTCCAGCATGGGGGCCAACATATGCCCCTCCATATGATGAACACCGATTGCTGGCACTCCCCAAGAATAAGCCAAGCCTTTGGCTACTGCGCTGCCTGCGAGCAATGCACCTGCCAGACCAGGACCACTAGTGTAGGCGACACCGGTAATACTGCTAGCTTCACAATTGGCCTCCTTTAACACCACTTCTATCAAAGGAATAACTTTACGAATGTGGTCTCTAGCGGCCAGTTCGGGCACAACGCCACCGTATTCTTGGTGAGTTTTTATCTGCGAATACAAGGCATGGGAGAGCAAACCTTGTTCGGAATCGTAAATCGCTACACCCGTGTCATCACACGATGTTTCTATACCTAGAACACGGTTTAGAGCTGGTTTTGTCATATGATGCTGCTCATTGTTGGAGCGAATGAGTGAATTCCCAAGCAAGGGAGTATGCGAATGGGCGATGAGCCAATAATATAGGGAATTATCATATCGCCAGAACGCACTAAATTATGCGCATAAGTATATACAAACGCACTCTAAACGGCTAGAATCGCGCGTCCTGAATAAGTAATCCTTATTCCCGAAAGAATATATTTAATCAAAACAGAGTTATGCCACAAGTAAAAGTTAAAAACGACGAGCCATTTGACGTCATTCTTCGTCGCTTTCGTCGCTCATGCGAAAAAGCCGGTATTTTCACAGAAATGCGTCGTCGTGAATTCTATGAAAAGCCGACCTCAGTTCGCAAACGCAAAGGCGCTGCGGCTAAGAAACGCGAAATGAAGCGTGCCTCTCGCGGTCGCATTCGTACTACACGTCTTTACTAGCAAAACCCCACATTTTTAAGGACTAGATTATGTCACTTAAAGATCAAATTTTTGCTGACATGAAGACCGCGATGCGAGCTAAAGACGCATCGAAGCTCGAATCTATTCGCATGTTGCGTGCGGCGATTCAACGTAAAGAAGTAGACGAGCAGACCGACGTCAGTGACGACGAGGTTTTGGCGATTTTACAGAAGCAGATCAAACAATCATTAGATGCAATAAAGCAGTTCACTGATGGTGATCGAAGTGATCTCGCTGAAAAAGAGCAAGTTCATGTGGATAATTTAAAAGGCTATCTACCCGAGCAGTTAGACGATGATGAAATTGCCTCAGCCGTCGATGCAGCAATCGCATCTGTCGGTGCTGAATCGATGAAGGACATGGGTAAAGTAATGGGCTTACTTAAGGCTCAACTCCAAGGGAAAGCCGATATGGGCAAAGTCAGCGGCCTAATTAGAGCAAAACTGAATTAGCCTAGATCATTAGTGATTTCTTTCTAAAGCCTGAGCAGTGCTCGGGCTTTTTTGTGCTTAATCGAAATTCAGAAAACCAACGCACTTCGTAACGTAGATTTTGTCTGCGATCATAAACGCTCAACAAACGACTCAACTAAGAAGTCAGTGTAAGGAATGTCTCCGCTATAGCGTGAAAGATGAGTCGTGTCTCGAAACATTTCGGGTGTTATCTCGGGAATATTCTGGTGGTCTTTGACACTTATACCCGTCACGTGTTCTATTTGGTTGATGGCGTTTGTGAGTCGCTGATTGGCCTCAGGTGTGGTGTGAATCCATTTTGAATTTTTAGGTAATAAAATGACTTCAACATTGTCCGCGATGCCTTGGAAATTCTTCACCGTTTCAATGAAGTGCTCGATCAATAAGGGCTCGAAATTGAGCTCTTCAATGTCGGCCGTGCGTATACGCATCAGCCGATTATTCTTCATTCTAGTGTCGATTTGATTCAATTCGTCGTATTGAGCAAATAAGGCAAGCGTTTCAGCTGATCGCTCTTGCGGAATAGTGCCGCCACCTTGCCAAGAGTACTGCCACTGCGCGTCAACGTAATCGGGGTATTCTTTATCGAACTGATCGCTGAGCCGTTTTGTCACTCGTTGCAGTTCGGCAATCACTTGCTCATTGTCCTTGAATACTTGATAGCTTTGCCCAGGGAATAGTTGCCTACCAAAGTAGCTTGTAATCATTTGCGCAGAAATATTATTCCTTAAGTACTTGATGTTAAATAAACGGACCCCTCGCGTAATATCCCGTTTGGCGATCTCCGCTAATTCAGAATCATTCGCCAAGGCCGTAAGGAATGAGTCTAGCGCTGGTGCTGCTCTGTTCCAACGAGTTTGTGTTGCTTGAAAAGGGTTAAATTCGATCATCACTAATTTAAGCCGGCGATTAGAGTCACGAAATTGCTCAGCAATCCTGCGAGACAATAGATCTTGAAAATAAGGGTTCAGACCTCCGAAACCAAAGTTAAAAGAGGTAACTTTCTTTCCTCGATTTGCCATGCTTTGATCAAAGTGACGTGGCGAGAAACCCGCTCTTACCATTGATGAGCCATAAAACATGACCAGATCATCGGGCTCTTTGAGAATTCTTGGAAGAGCGGCTCGAGCTTCACTCACGCGGCCGAGAACACCTCGCTCATTCGCTTGCATGAGCGTGACATTAATAATACTCATTGCTACAAACATACAAAAACCAATTGCCAGAAGGGTTTTCGCATATATTTTTCGGGAGCTAGTCATGGAGTTCGTTTCTGAGGATGCACTGTTAGAATTGAAAATAGATGAATTCATTGCTCGGTTCTCCTATGACTAAGCATATTCCTTGGCCTAGTACCATGAGTGGCCAAAACAACCACGGCTTGTCTTCTAGTTTGTCAGCGCCTTTGATTACATAAAAGTCCATAATATGCACCAGTAAAACCCAAGCAATGGTAATAAAGAATATGGTGACGGCGTTTTTTCCCATAGCAATACTGGAGTCAAAAATATGTAGGCTGATAATTATGGTAAACGCCGATCCCAGATCGCTGGCTCTAAAAAATACCCAACCAATTAGAACTAAATAGAAGGTTATGGCCCATTTTGTAAATCTTACCAAGGTAGAAGCCGATTGGTTGAAACGGCTAAAT
>CAYQVT010000103.1:11428-11841 GCA_964420885.1 uncultured Gammaproteobacteria bacterium | reverse complement strand
TTCCAAAGGCTCGGTATCGCTGGGGTTGCGCAGGGCATGAGTCACCCCTAGTGGGATATAGGTAGATTGATTCTCATTTAGCAGGAAGGTCTTGTCGCCATTTAATACTTCGGCTAAGCCTTTTACAACGACCCAATGTTCAGCTCGATGATTATGCATTTGAACCGACAAGCGTGCACCTGGTTTAACCTGAATACGCTTAACTTGGAACCCCTCTCCGACGTCAATCGAGTCATACCACCCCCACGGGCGGTAAACTTTACGATGATGATTTATTTGCGTCCGATCAAGGGTCTCAAGTTGACTAACAATGGCTTTAACATTTTGTGACTGGTGTCGGTCAGCCACTAGCACTGCATCATCGGTTTCGATGATAACTAGGTTTTCTACACCGACTGCGGACACCAATTTAC
>CAYQVT010000103.1:0-11418 GCA_964420885.1 uncultured Gammaproteobacteria bacterium | reverse complement strand
CGGTCACAACCACATCGCCAGTAATTGCATTACCATTGCTATCTTTATCTGACACATCCCATAATGACGACCAAGACCCCACATCATTCCAACCCGCATCTAAGGGAACTACTTTAGCTTTATCGGTTCGTTCCATAACCGCATAATCAATTGAGATTGAAGGACTGCTTGCAAATGCCACTTCATCGATGCGTACAAAATCGAAATCGGATTGAGTCCCCATCATAGCAACTCTTGTGGCCTCAAAGACCTCTGGTTCAAAACGCTTCAGTTCAGCCAAATAGGACGATGCCGTGAAAACAAATACTCCACTGTTCCAGTAATAGTCACCACTTTCTATATATAAGCGAGCCGTTTCTTCATCAGGCTTCTCCTTAAACTCCGCAACTTCAAAACCACCTAAACATCCTTCATTACCAGCTTTTATATAGCCATATCCGGTTTCAGGCCCCTGCGGTACAATGCCAAAGGTAACTAAGTCGCCAGACACTGCAAGACGGCATGCAAGATCTACCGATGAATAAAACTTATCAAGATCAGCAATCACATGATCTGCCGGCATAACCAGCATCACTTGACCCGGATTTTTGGCGGCGATGGAAAACGCTGCTAACGCAATCGCTGGAGCGGTATTTCGACCCTCGGGTTCAAGTAAGATTGATGCGTCCGTTACTCCAATATGTTGAAGCTGTTCTCCAACCATGAACCTGTGCTCTTCGTTACATACTATCACCGCAGGCCCAATATCATTGATACCCTGCGTGCGTGTTACGGTTTGTTGGAGCATGCTAAGTTCGGCGTCCGTCAAACACAGCAATTGTTTTGGATACATACCTCGAGACAGAGGCCACAATCTAGAGCCAATCCCGCCCGACAAAATTACTGGTATCACCTTATATACCTCTTAAGGAGTGTTGGTTTTCTAAGAACCATTTATAGGTCTTTTCCAGACCGTGTTGTAAATCAAATTCGGCTCGCCACCCAAGTTCTTCTAATCGAGACACATCAAGGAGTTTTCGCGGAGCGCCGTCGGGTTTGTCAGTGTCAAATCGAATATCACCTTTAAAAGCAACAACGCGTTTCATAATTTGCGCTAGTTCAGCAATAGAACAGTCTATCCCACTACCAACATTAATATGAGAAAGTCGCTCGTCGGTTACTTCTTTATAGTCGGCAGGCGACAAATTCATAATGTAGATTGAGGCATTGGCCATGTCGTCCACATGAAGAAATTCGCGCATCGGCTTACCAGATCCCCACACAGTAACGTGATCATCCCCAGCTAACTTGGCATTGTGGAAGCGGCGTAGCATTGCTGGTATGACGTGACTATTATTGGGATGAAAATTGTCATTCTCGCCGTAAAGATTGGTCGGCATCACACTACGGTAGTCAACACCGTATTGCCGGTTATAGCTTTCACATAATTTAATACCGGCGATCTTCGCAATTGCGTATGGTTCATTCGTGGGCTCTAATTCTCCACTTAACAGAGCGTTTTCAGTCATCGGTTGTTTCGCCAAGCGAGGGTAAATACACGATGAACCCAACAGCAATAATTTAGTAACCCCATTTTTGAAGGCAGCGTCGATTACGTTGGCCTGTATCATTAGATTGTCATAGATAAAATCCGCAGGATAGGTGTTGTTGGCCTGTATTCCGCCGACTTTAGCAGCGGCGAGATACACTTCGTCGATGGCATTATCATGAAAAAAAGAAAAGACTGATGTTTGATGAATTAGATTCAAATCGGCATGAGACTTTGTCACCAATTCCACATTTGAATCACGCTTAAGCTTGCGCAACAGTGCCGAGCCAACCATTCCATTGTGGCCTGCGACAAACACTCGTTTAGTCATACAATATCAACTCACTCGCGAGTGGTAGCAACATCAAAACCATGCTGCTTTAGCAGCGAGTCGCGTTTTGCAACTTCGACATCGTTTGCCACCATTTCAGCACACATTTCTTCAACCGAAATTTCAGGTTGCCATCCCATTTTTTCTCTGGCCTTACTAGCGTCTCCCAATAATGTTTCAACTTCAGCTGGGCGAAAATATCTAGGGTCTACTTGTATGATTTTATCGCCTACGCTCAACGCTGGCGCTAGATCAGGGTTCACAGAAGCGACGACACCAACCTCATCAACGCCGACACCAGTGAAATCCAATTCAACCCCAATTTCTGCGGCTGCTAAACGCACAAAGTCTCTAACCGAAATCTGATTACCCGTAGCGATAACATAGTCATCTGGTTTGTCTTGTTGAAGAAGCATCCATTGCATACGCACATAATCTTTTGCGTGTCCCCAGTCGCGTAAAGCGTCCATATTACCCAAGAACAAGGAACGGTCTAAGCCGAATGCAATATTCGCCAGTGCTCGAGTTATCTTGCGAGTCACAAAGGTTTCTCCTCGGCGTGGAGATTCGTGATTAAACAAAATGCCATTACAAGCATACATACCATACGATTCTCGATAGTTTACAGTAATCCAATAGGCATATAACTTAGCTACGGCATAGGGAGAACGAGGGTAAAATGGAGTGGTTTCTCGCTGTGGTATCTCTTGCACCAAACCGTATAATTCAGAAGTGGCCGCTTGGTAAAACCGCGTGTTATTTTCCAAGCCTAAAAAGCGAATAGCTTCGAGTAACCTTAGCGTTCCTAAAGCATCGACATCAGCAGTATATTCAGGCACTTCAAACGAGACTGCGACATGACTTTGAGCGGCAAGGTTGTAAACCTCATCAGGGCGCACTTCCTGTATTATTCGAGTCAAATTCGACGTATCGGTCAAATCTCCATAGTGCAGAAATAATCTTGGATCTTCGACATGAGGGTCTTCGTATAAATGATCTATTCGGTCAGTATTAAAGGATGATGCGCGCCGTTTAATCCCATGTACTTCATAACCTTTTGCCAATAAGAATTCCGCTAGGTATGACCCGTCCTGGCCGGTAATACCTGTAATCAAGGCCTTTTTCATTAAAAATTTTGTTCCTGAAAATTGTTGAGTAGACGAAAATTACAAGACGCCGTTAATTGCGTATGTAGTGTACCGAATCGAAGTATAAAAACAAAGGCACTCTAAAACTCTCAAGATCACAGAAAAGCGTCACCTTATATGCCATTTATAGTTAAAATGAGACTATTAGATTCAATAGTAATAACATTTGGTTGATATGGCGCTGTTAGGTTGATAATCTAACGACTCAGACTGATGTAGCGGTTGGCACATCATTTAACAATCATAATTCTTATTATATTTAGTTTCTTTGAAACAGGAAGGTAACTATGGCTCGCATGACTCCAAGTGAAGCATTCGTTGAAACAATGGTAGCGAACGAGGTGACTGATATATTCGGCATCATGGGTTCGGCTTTTATGGATGCGATGGATATTTTCGCTCCAGCGGGCATTACCCTAATACCAGTGGTCCACGAACAAGGCGCCGCACATATGGCCGATGGTTACGCACGCGCAACCGGAAAGCACGGCGTTGTTATCGGTCAGAATGGCCCAGGGATTTCTAACTGTGTGACCGCTATAGCAGCGGCCTATTGGGCGCACAGCCCTGTTGTCATGATCACACCTGAAACGGGTACCGTAACTCAAGGTTTAGGAGGCTTCCAAGAAGCAGCACAATTACCTATGTTCCAAGAGTTCGTAAAGTACCAGGGCCATGTAAACCACCCTGCACGCATGGCTGAATACACCGCACGTTGTTTTGACCGTGCTCATTCAGAAATTGGACCTACTCAATTAAATATCCCACGTGACTATTTCTACGGCGACATCGACGTCGAAATCCCACAACCACAACAACTCGATCGCGGCCCTGGTGGTGAGCGCACCTTAAAAGAAGCGGCGGATCTATTGGCCGACGCGAAGTTTCCTGTCATTGTTTCAGGTGGCGGCGTAGTCATGGCTGATGGAATGGCAGAATGCCAGGCATTAGCAGAACGGTTGGGCGCAGCGGTGGTAAATAGCTACCAACACAATGACTCTTTCCCAGCCAGTCACCCACTTTGGTGTGGCCCACTGGGCTACCAAGGTTCTAAAGCGGGAATGAAACTAATCTCCAAAGCCGACGTGGTTATTGCACTAGGTTCGCGCTTAGGCCCGTTTGGTACATTACCACAACACGGCATGGACTACTGGCCGAAAGACGCGAAGATCATTCAAATTGACGCGGACCACAAGATGCTTGGCCTTGTTAAAAAGATATCGGTAGGTATATGTGGCGACGCTAAAGCGGCAGCCATTGCACTGACCCGTTTATTAGATGGCAAAGAACTCGCAAGTGATGCTACTAAAGCCGAACGTGCCGCTGAAATTGCCGCTGAAAAAGCTGCTTGGGAAAAGGAACTTGACGAATGGATACATGAGAAAGACGACTACAGTTTAGACATGATCGAAGAAGCTAAAGGTGAAGAAGGTAACTGGTTGCATCCTCGCCAAGTATTGCGCGAATTAGAAAAGGCGATGCCGGCTGACGTCATGGTGTCGACCGACATCGGCAACATCAACTCTGTTGCTCACAGCTATCTGCGTTTCGAACGTCCGCGATCATTTTTCGCTCCGATGAGTTTTGGTAACTGTGGTTATGCACTGCCGACCATGATCGGCGCAAAAAGAGCCGCCCCAGAGCGCCCTGGCATTGCTTATGCTGGTGATGGTGCGTGGGCGATGAGCATGAGTGAAATCATGACCTGTGTTCGCCACGACATCCCTGTAACTGCAGTGGTATTTCATAACCGCCAATGGGGCGCTGAGAAGAAAAACCAAGTTGAGTTCTACAATCGCCGCTTTGTTGCAGGCGAACTCGATAGCGAAAGTTTTGCAGGTATTGCCCAAGCGATGGGCGCGGAAGGCATCGTTGTTGATAAGCTTGAAGACGTTGGTCCAGCATTGAAGAAAGCCGTCGACATGCAAATGAATGAAGGTAAAACTTGTGTGATCGAGATCATGTGTACACGCGAACTTGGCGATCCATTCCGTAAGGATGCACTAGCTAAGCCTACTCGTTATTTAGAAAAGTATAAGGATTACGTCTAGAGCCAAGACTAGTATTGGATTAGCGCAAGGCTATTTTTTAATTAGCGCAAGGCTGTGTGCAAACTATTTGCTTAACCAATTTGCACACTTACTCCTTATAATGAAGATGCCAAGATTAACTTGGCATCTTTTTTCATGTAATCGAAACCAATACCATTCAACCGAGATTTGCAATATGGCTGATACTTTTCTTAACTCTAGCCCAGTAGTGTGCCCGCCCTCACTATTGAAGCGCGCAGCACCGTTACCACGCGCCACCACAGCGATTGTTAATGCCGGTTCTCCGGTCGTGATGAGCAGTGTAAAAATGGCAGTAGAAGAAGATTTGATCTCGCCAGTTTTAGTAGGTAACACCTCTAATATTCAAGCCGCCGCGAAAGAAATCGACTGGAATATTTCTGAGTTCAGAGTAGTCGATGCCATCGACGAACTAAGCGCTGCGCGTGCAGCTGTTGCATTGGCAAAAGGCAATGAAGTGGCATCGTTGATGAAAGGCAACATTCATACCGACAATCTACTTAGAGCGGTAATCGACAAGCATGATGGTTTACGAACTGGCACACGTCTTAGTCACGTATTTCATATGTCCGTGTCAGATTCAGATGCAGCCATTTGCATTACCGATGCCGCAATCAATGTACAACCGAGCGTGGCGATCAAACTGGATATCGCGCGCAACGTTACCAAGCTAATGCATTCGATTGGCTACGAGCAGCCGAAAATTGCGGCCCTCTCAGCAACTGAAGTCGCCACCGAGGCGATGCCCTCGAGCATTGAGGCCGCTGAAGTTGTTGCCGCGGCCGAGGCCGGTGAAGTAGAAGGCGCATTGGTCGGCGGACCATTTGCCTTCGACAATGCCGTCTCGCCTGCTGCCGCTAAACTTAAAAAAATTGATCATCCAGTCGCAGGTAACGCCGATGTTTTATTGGTGCCAAACATTGAGACTGGTAACGCCTTATTTAAACAAATGGTTTATTTTATGGGCGCTGCGGCGGCTGGAATTGTACTCGGTGCTAAAGTCCCGATCGTTCTCACGTCAAGAGCCGATCCAGCAACCGCTCGCTTAGCCGCCGTCGCTCTCGCTTCAATCTACGCCAATGCTTCTTAAGCACGCTCTAAAAACTTCTTATGACTGACCTAACTGCATTAAATCCGAGCATCATGAAAACCGCCAGCGAATTGTTTGGCATAGACTCGCAATTGAAAGTGCCTTGTTTCGCCGAACGCGATGAGCACGTGCCAGAGGTTGATCACGCCTATCGTTTTAACTCAGATGTGACGCAAGCGATTCTTTCTGGGTTTATTCATAATCGCAGGGTAATGATTCAAGGCATGCACGGCACAGGCAAATCAACTCATATAGAACAAATCGCCGCCCGCATCAACTGGCCATGCGTCCGCATTAACCTCGACGGGCATATCAGCCGTTTAGACCTCATCGGCAAAGATGCGGTGGTCCTAAAAGACAACAAACAAGTCACTGAATTCCAAGAGGGTATTTTACCTTGGGCAATTCAACGCCCTATCGCTCTCATTTTTGACGAGCTCGATGCGGCTCGCCCTGAGGTAATGTTTGTAATTCAACGCATCTTAGAACGCGAAGGAAAATTCACCTTACTTGATCAAAACAAAGTGCTCACACCGAATGAACACTTTCGCTTATTCGCAACCGCCAATACTGTTGGCTTAGGTAATTTAACGGGCTTATACCACGGCACATCAATGATGAATCAAGCGCAAATAGACCGCTGGAATATCGTCGCCCAATTAAACTACCTACCAGCCGATGAAGAAGCTCGAATCATTCTAAGCCGTGTACCTGAACTCGACACTGAAGAAGGTCGTAAAACCGTCGATTCAATGGTGGCTCTAGCAGCCCTAACTCGTAAGGGCTTTAACGCCGGTGATATCTCCACGCTCATGTCTCCGCGAACGGTGATTTTTTGGGCCGAGAACATGCAGATTTTTCACGACGCTGCCGCCGCATTTAGATTGTCGTTTTTAAACAAATGCGACGAAGCTGAGTACGCAACGATTGCCGAGTACTATCAACGCGCCTTCGATCGAGAGTTGCCAGAGGCACAAGCCATCAGTGCTTGGTTCGAGTAAAGCCTACTCAAATAGACTGATCCAATGGAACGTCACGAAGTCTTACAACAAAAACTCGAACATTGGTGTGCTGCCTCGGTGCGCGCCTTATCGGGTAATGGCAGCGTGCATTTTCGTGGTCACCACTTGGTGGTAAACGATAGGCCATTCATCCTACAGGCCCCTTACCTACAACTGAATTTCTCGACTCACGATAACGCCAAATTGAGAGGCGTTGCCGACGGTATTGCTCTGCGACTAATTCATAGCGACATCGACGCTCACAAAGCGCGCTTGCCAGAGAGCATTGTTGAAAAAATCGTCTTCGAACAATTAGAGCAATTGCGTTGTGAGTCTCTCGCTGACGATACCTTGGCGGGTATGCGCTCGAACTTACGCCGACGTTTTTTGTTTTGGGCTAACGAGGCCGCATCATCTTCCCTAGTAGAAAACAGTATTGGCTTATTGTTATATACAATCAATGTGGTGTGTTGGTCTCGCTTGCAATCGCAAACCATTCCAGAGCAAATAGAAGAACTCATTGAAGCCACGCGTTGGGGCTTTACCGACGAAATTAAGCATCATCTCCGCCGCTTTAAATCATGCCGCGATGATCAAACGCAATTCTCCGTTCACGCGCTCGCCATTGCTAAAGAAGTGATGAATATAATTGACGCAGCGCAACCAGGTGATCACGAGGAATTCGGTCTGGCTGGCACCGTTAGGCAGCTCGCCAAAAGCAACAACATAAATATCCAATGGCTAGATCTAGGCAGCTCAGGCCTTGAACAAAATTACGGGGTGTCGCGCCCCGAAGAAATCACCGCCGCGAGTGCAACGAGTGATTATAAAATTTACAATTCTGCCTACGACAAAGTGGTCAAAGTCGGTAAAAGTATTCGCGCTGCCCAATTAGCCAAACTGCGCGCCCAGTTGGATAAACGCATCCGTAAACAAAGCGTGAATACTCATCGTGTGGCGCGCTATTTGAAACAACTAGTGTCTACCCCTGCCCGCTCGGGCTGGAAATTCGGTTTAGAAGAAGGTTATTTAGATTCCGCAAGACTGGGGACGCTAATCACGTCTCCTAATGATCGACGCTTTTTCAAAAAAGAACATGTTACGGCATCGAGCGACTGCATAGTCAGCATCTTGGTAGACAACTCTGGCTCAATGAATCATCACAATGATGTTGTTGCCGCCTTGGTCGACACCCTAGCGAAAGCACTCGAACAAGCACAAATTAAAACTGAAATTCTAGGCTTCACCACCACCGAATGGAATGGCGGACGCGTGCTAAAAGATTGGACTAACGCAGGCAAACCACACAACCCTGGTCGCCTAAACTCTACTTGCCATAATATTTATAAAGCTGCTGAAACGCCGTGGCGCCGATCTAGACCAGCGATTGCGGCAATGTTAAAAACCGACATGTTTCGCGAAGGCGTTGACGGCGAGGCATTGCAATGGGCCGTTGAACGCATTGAAACTCGACCAGAAAAGAATAAGATCGTGTTAATGATCTCAGATGGGTCGCCGATGGACACCGCTACACACGCAACAAATTCAGATCGTTATTTAGATCAACACCTCAGCTTCGTTACCAATGCGGTTGAGCATCGTCCCGATGTTAGACTCTGCGCTTTGGGCGTTGGTTTAGATTTAAGCGCGTATTATCGAGAAAGCATGTCGATAAGCCTTAGTGATGAGCTTGGCACTACCGATTTTATGTCGATTGCAGATCTCTTGGCGCGAGCATGCTAGCTCGCCCTCAAAAAATTACTTAAACAACTACTTTATCCAAATGGTACTAAAACGATACTTAACTGAAATGGGCATGGGTGTTGACGTTCATGGTGGCGACTATACCAAAGCGGCCAAGCGTGCTGTATCAGATGCGATACGCCACTCAAGCATCAATTTCTTCCCGCACATCGATCACACCCGTGACGACATGCAATTGAAGGTTAAGATTGGTGTTAAGAGGCCTGAGCTTGTTGATACCGATGCAGTAGCCGCAGAATTCCCTTACGGTAATGTAGAGGTCGCTCCAGAGATTGGGGGCCTAGATATATTAGCCGAGAATGGTAAAGACCTAATGGTTGTCGCTAATTGCGTTGTGCTGGTTTGTTTCGAAGGATAGTAAATTCAAATGCTAACTTTCTGATGCTTCTCGCTGCTTAATCCTGCTTAATGCGACTGGCGTTATTCCGAGATAGCGGGCTATGTCATTTTGGGTGATTCTATCGACCAATTTTGGAGAGCGTTGTTTAAAGAGCGCGTAGCGTTGGGGCGCCGATAAACATAAAAACTCATACTCTCGGCGTTCCTTTTTGATCGCCAGATTAACCAAGCCACCATTAACAAAATCAGAAAACTCAGGACTTCTAACCGCAGCGGCTTGAAGGTCGGCGAACGGAATTCGCAAAAGTGAAGAGTCTTCCAAACTCATAAGGCTAAAAGTACAGGGCTCACTTGAACTACAAGCAATCAAACTTCCTATAAACTCTCCTTCTTGAATAAACGACTTAACTAATTCCTTGCCATCAATGGTTAGATAGTACGCCTTAAGCAAACCCGATTTGAGCACGTAGACTGAGGTGTCAAGGTCCCCTTGTTTAAAGAGATACTCGCCTTTCTTGCATTCAAACGGCTTACCAATAGCGCTGAAGGCCGATTCATTCATCATAATTCCTCAAATTATTGTTTGTTTTAACCTAGGTTAATTTCAAGTGGCCCAGCGGCTTGTATCTTAACTACAAACAAACAAGCGGAGTTATTATGAAATTTCACAACAAACGTATCGTCATCACTGGTGGCACTTCTGGCATTGGCCTCGAGTTAGCTAAGCGGTTGGCCAAAGACAATCATATCATCGTCATTTCTAGAAAGGGTCAACTGCCAAAGGAATTACTAGCCGACCACTACTCAGTGCAACTCTATCACGCTAATCTAGCAAACAAAATTGAACTCGAATCGGTGGTCGATCACATTCGCAGGCAATTCGCCTCTATCGATGTGCTTATCAATAATGCGGCCATTCAGTGTACACCTGAATTTCTGTCCGACAACTTTAACTACGATTGTATTCAAACTGAGATCGATGTGAATTTCACTGCTGTTTGTCATCTAAGTTATCTTTTTCTGCCGATGCTGATGGAGGCCGATAGCGCACAAATCGTGAACGTAAACTCTGGGCTGGCAATCGCCCCAAAAAGAGGATCAGCCGTCTATTGCGCAACCAAAAGCGCTCTTGATTCATTCTCTAAATCACTAAGCTATCAATTAGAAAGTACCAATGTGGAAGTTCGACAAGTATTCCTTCCATTGGTAAAAACAGCGATGACTGAGGGTCGTGGCACAGGCAAACTGCAAGCAAGCGATGTTGCAAACCGTATTGTCTGCAGCGCAGTGCGCAAAATCAGCATTATCGATATCGGCAAAGTACGATTGCTGAGGTTAATTAACTATATCGCGCCACCTCTTGCGCGACGAATAATGAAGGCGGGGTAATCGCTATGAAAAGCATGTTAAAACTTATGGTCGCTCTGGCACTTTGTTTCGCGAGTACATTTTTAGTATTGAATGCCACAGGTGTTATCACCTTAGATCGAATAACAAATGCGCTAGAGCTTGCTCAGAATAGCCCGCCGATTTTAATCGCCAGTATTATAGTGCTATTGCTATTAGCTGACCTTTTTATCGCAATGCCGACGCTTACAATAATGATTCTTAGCGGGTTCTTCTTGGGGCCGGTTATAGGAGCAGCGGCCTCAACTTTAGGCTTAACACTGGCAGGCTCTTTTGGTTATGGCCTTAGCCATCGCTATGGTGATAAGCTTGCAAGAAAGCTCATACGAGATGGGAATGAATTTACCAGCGCTGTTAGATCTTTCGAAAGATTTGGTATAGGTACTATTTTGCTCTCCAGAGCAATTCCGATTCTACCTGAAGTCAGCGCCTGCATGGCTGGACTCACTCGCATGCCTAAATTAAAGTTCGCCTTGGCATGGATGCTCAGCATCATTCCTTACGCCAGTATAACGAGCTACGCAGGTTCAATCAGTAGTGAATCAAATCCAAAACCGGCAATCATTGCCGCAATCGGGCTAACGAGTTTTTTCTGGTTAGCATGGCTTGCATACCGCTCGTTGGTGATAAATAAACAGGCGGATGACCAAGCATGTCTTGCCGCTAAATAAGTCATGCCTAAAGATTCAATTAGCTCAATCGAGGGCGCTGATTGAGGTTGCGGCATCAGCCAACGATTAA
>CAYQVT010000102.1:0-12054 GCA_964420885.1 uncultured Gammaproteobacteria bacterium | reverse complement strand
GACGAGGCTTTAATTCATAAGTATCAATGGCTTGAGAATATTTCAGGGTCGACTAGGTAAATTAAGAGAGCCTGATCTGTGTGCTGTTTTTGCGTCGACATAGAACGTGTACTTTTTAGGCTTCGATAAATTTTTTTAAGTTATTGCGATTTATAGAAAATGGTGGCCAGAGACAGAATCGAGACTCGCAACGAAGTTGTGCCGACACGGGCTTTTCAGTTCATAGGATTAGGACCTAACCTAATATAATCAAGCAGTTATAAGCGTAACTAGTGTTGGCATTTATTTAGCGAAATCAGTAACTTAGAGTAATTACGCCATCATAGACGGAACTGAGCACTGTGAATGAGGCGTGAGTGTTCAGAGATGTCGCTCACTTACATCTTTCACTATTCGATGGATTAATTCATTCGATACTGCAGAGTAAAACTTACTATTGAGGGAAGTAAAAATTACTACCACTGGAACCGTTTTAGCACGGCTAAATTAGGTGAAAATGAGGAGACAGTGAGCGATGTTATAAAATATAAATTAGTTTTACTATTGTAAAACATACGATGTGGTTATATATTTGTATAACTGTCAAATGCCGTTAGGAGAATTAGGTGACTTCGATTTCTGTTAGACAATCTGGTGGAGCTAATATTATTAGCATTCCAAAAACAATTGTTCAATTGTTGGGACTCAGCGTCGGGTCAAAATTAGATCTGACCGTTGAAGATAACAAAATTGTCTTAACCCCTGTGACTGAAGAAAAGTTGAGCTTAAAGGCTCTACTCAATGGAAGCCCCAAGGAATGCTTCGCCGTAACAGATGAAGACAGGGAGTGGATTAATGCCAAGCCCGTAGGAAGAGAGGTTTAGTGTACGTTCCAGACAAAGGGGATATTGTTTCAATAGACTTTGACCCTAGCGCTGGTAAAGAAGTTATGAAGCGCAGACCAGCGTACGTGATTTCTCAAAAGATTTTTAATGAACATACAGGCTTTGCCATAGTTGCGCCAATAACAAGCACCATTCGCAATATGCAGCTAGAAGTGGTTTTGCCTGACAGTCTTGATACCCAAGGAGCGATTTTAGTACATCAGATGAAATCATTAGATTTTGAAAATAGAGAAATTTCGTTCATTGAAAAGGCGCCAGACGCAGTACTTAAGAAAATGGCTGGCCTCTCTCGAGCCATCATTTCATAAGCGTAGATGCATCAAGTTGCCGCCGTCAGATTAGACTTTTAGGGCGCTAAGTTTAGTGAAATAAATTGGCTCGCTATCGAGAAGCGCATTTTCAGCGCACAGTCCACGGGCTTATTAATTTGACGAAGTATGCGCTGTAGATTCAATTTAGGTTATAGAGTGTCTACTAAAGTCTGGGAACTCCATAATGAAATTTGAAACCATACGAAGATTCATTTAAAAGGGATGCTTCATTTTGCTTTTTCCTCGAATTTTAAGAAGCATATTTCTTCCAGTACGAAGAATAGGGTAAAGTAAATTTGAGAGTAACTTGGACTTGAATACCCAGTAATTCATTTTATTGAAGATACTGACTCGACCACTTATAAGGGCAAGCATATTGAGCGCATCCGCAGCAAAATAGAACTCTTGGCCGATAATTAAAACAATACCTTCATTGACGTCCATCCCTCTTGATATTGCGTTATCAAGATACGCATTCGGCTCACGCGCATTTATCAAGCGAAGCTCGCCAACACTCTTACGTATTCGTAGCATTGCGCTGAAGTTCCGACACAACGGACAATCCCCATCATAGAGCAATATAACAGCATCGCAGCTTTGATGGTTTATGCTACTGCGTTTATCAGGGCCACTATTAACGTTGGTCACATTTAGTGTTGTATTAGACATTTAACACTCATTACACTAACGCCAATAATCGTTTGCACGCGATACGGTTTGAAAATTAATGGCTACTACTTCTGACGCGTGCGTGAGATTGCGGGCGCTATTGGCGTACTCATCTCGTAACTTCTCACGTACGGCTGCATCGGGTTGAGTCATTTTCACGGCCATTCTTGATAGCTTAATGGCTAACTCGTATCCTTGTTCCGGTGTTTCAGTAATTAAGGTATCTAACCAACTCATATCGAACTCCTATAAAATTTTTCTATATATGTATTTATAATATATATTTATTGTGCCGATGAATCTACACGTAATAGTTAGTCCGGCCCTTTTAATTTACAATCGGCTCACATATGCCCGATACTAAATTTATTAATATAGAGTATGTGAATCGGTTCGATGTTCGATTTACGATCAAAATAGCCTATCAAAACCAGCTGGATAGTCTGATGGAGATTATTCGAGATTATGGTTATGAAGACTGGGGCGAGTGTCGTGGACGTGCGTGGTGCAAGACTTGTCATGTTTCCACTAACCAGAAGCTCCCTGATGAAATTGACAATGAAGAAGAGCACGCCTTACAGGATCTTGAGAATAGACAGGTTGAAAGCCGCTTAGCCTGCCAGATACCAATAAACCAAATGCTAGATGGCATGGTGATTACGTATCTTGGCGATAACTAAATCAATATTTCAACCCAATCTATAATACGCTTACGTAGAGGTTTCAAATGCTTCAACAGACTACTGAAAAATTAATCCAACGTAGCAAAGCATCAAGAGAATCTTATTTGGCAAGAGTTGACGAGTCATCATCACGGCCACTCGCTCAAGATAGAGTTTCGTGCAGCAATTAGGCGCATGCGGTGGCCGCAGAACGGAGTCAAGATAAAATAAGTATTGCGCCCGGAACTGGTGTCAATATCGGAATTGTTACTGCGTATAACGACATGCTGTCATCATATCAGCCCTTCGCTACTACCCTAATTTAATTAAATTGCATGCACGCAGCATTGGCGCAACCGCGTAAGTTGCTGGGGCGTGCCGGCGATGTGTGATGGAGTGACCCAAGCCCAGCCGGGCATGGAGTTCAGTTTGTTTAGCCGAGATATTATTGCCTTGGCGACCGCAATTTCGCTTTCACACGACGTGTATTACGCGGCTATCTGTTTGGGCATATGCGATAAATTGTACCCGGCTTAGTGATCGGAGCACTGCAATTCGGTCATCTGCCCGTGATGTTTGCACCGTCTGGGCCAATGCCGCCGGGTATTTCAAATAGCGAAAAAGCCAAAGCAAGGCAGCAGTTTGTCGAAGGAAAAATTAGTAAAGCGGTATTACTTGAAAGCGAAATGGCGTCGTACCACAGCTCAGGTACCTGTACGTTTTACGGAATCGCTAATACCGATCAAACGGTGATGGAAGCCTTGGGTTTGCAGCTCGCTGGCGCATCGTTTATTAATCCCACCGCGCCACTTAGGCCAGCACTGACTAAAGAATCGGTCGATCCGTGTGATCGATCAAAGCAAGAAAGGCGCAAACCATCGCTCAATTTCACAAGTAGTAACGGAAAAATCCATGGTTAATGCAATGGTCGTGATGATGGCAACTGATGGTTCTACTAACCTAACCTTGCATTTAATCGCCATGGCGCGTGCGGCAGGCAATCAAATAAACTGGCAAGATATGGATGATATTTCTCGTATAACGCCACTGCTCGCAAAGATTTATCCAAATGGGTATGCCGATGTTAATCATTTTGAACAGGCCGGAGGCTTGCCGTTTATCATGCACGAACGGCGCTCACACGGATTACTGAACGAGGATGCGGTTAACGTGATGGGCGAAGGCCTAGTTGCCTATAAAGCCAAACCTGAACTCGACTCAACGGGTTCACTAATCTGGTCTGCGGCAATTAATACCAGCGCTGATTTTGACATTGTTTCTGCGGTTTCATCACCCTTCTCAAACGAAGGTAGCATTCGAATCTTAAGCGGCAATATTGGTAAGGCGGTGAGTAAAACCTCAGCGGTAAAAGAGCATTATCAAAGCGTCGAAGCGCCTTGTAAAATATTTGAGAGCCAAGAAGAATTAAAGCAATCGTACGATTCAGGCGCACTCAATTGTGACCATATTGCGGTTGTTCGATTTCAAAGACCTGCGGCCAATGACATGCCTGAACTACATAAACTCACGCCGTATTTAGCCAGAATTCAAGACCGTGGTTTCAAAGTAGCACTGGTCACCGATGGGCGCATGTCTGGTGCGTCGGGTAAGGTACTCTCAGCCATTCATGTTACCCCCGAAGCTAAAAACGATGGTCTATTGGCCTATCTTCGTGACGGCGACATTTTAACGGTAGACGCGCCCAATGGCGCGCTTGCGTATGTCGGAGATATCGATAAAATCCGTCAACGCCCAGCCGCCAGTCCACCACGCGCATTTTGGGCACAAATTTATTTGAAACCATGCGTAATACGGTTGGCGACTCTGATGAAGACGCTTCTTTTCTTTGAGTTAAGCATCCCAAAGAAAAGCTAAGCCAAGGGCTGTATTAAACGGGCAATGCAAATACCCGAGGATTCGATGATGCCCTTTAGCTGAGTTTTTCAGGCGACATAATTTCTTCCAATTGACCTGCGGGTATGTCAGTTAGCTCGATAGCAACGTCTAAGATTGGCCTGCGTTCGGCGTAGGCTTTCTTGGCAATTTCGGCACCTTTATCGTAGCCAATCAGCGAATTCAACGCGGTTACCATTATTGGGTTTAGGCGAAGATTTTCATGGATACGATCTACCTTAAGGTTCATACCAGAAATTGTTTTGTCAGATAAATTCACCGCAGCATGGCTGAGCAAATCAAAACTCTCAAGAGTATTGTGAGCGACAATCGGTAGCATAACGTTGAGTTGAAAGTTGCCGCTTTGACCTGCTAGCGCAATGGTTGCATCGTTACCGATCACCTGTGCCGCGACCATTAGCACGCTTTCAGGAATTACTGGGTTTGTCTTACCGGCATAATACTCTTGCCAGGCTGCAACATTGGCAATTGAATTTCAGCGAAGCCCGTTAATGGCCCGCTGTTCATCAACCTCAAATCATGACTTATTTTTGTCAGGCTTATTGCCACTGCCTTGAGGTGGCCAGATAACTCCACCGATGAATCCTGAGACGCCAAACTCACAAAATAGTTATCACTCTATTTAAATTCGAATCCGTTTCATCCGAAATAGCTTTGACAAAAATATCAGAAAAACCGTCAACCGTATTGATGCCAGTGCCAACAGAGGTGCCACCTTGTGCTAGTTTAGTTAAACGAACGAGACAGTGATCTAAACGCTCAACACAATCATCTAGCTGTTTTGCCCAAGCGTTCATCTCGTCGCTGGACGGCATCCATCAGATGAGTTCTTCCAGTTTTTACAACACCATGATACTTCTCGGCTTTACCGCGAATCGTTTTTGCCAGAGTTTGCATTGCGGGCTTGAGAGAGTGCTCGACTTCAAGGCAGGCACTCACTTGAATCGCAGTTGGTAGTACATCATTGTTGCTTTGGCTGCAATTAACATGATTATTTGGGTGAACTAGTTTTCCTAATCGTGCTTGAGCTATGTGTGCGATGACTTCATTAGCGTTCATATTGCTGCTGGTACCAGAACCTGTTTGATACACCGTTACCGGAAACTGCGATTCGCCATGCTCATTGTTAAAACCACGTTTGTTTAGCTCATCAAGCGCTTCGGCAATGGCATGTGCGATATCGTGCGCAATCAAAACCAAGTTTTACGTTTGCTTTGGCACAGTTCTTTTGAATGAGACAGAGCGCACGAGTAAATGCGAGTGGCATAGTAGAGCCATGATACGTGAAGTTATCGACAGCTCGTTGGGTTTGCGCCCCCCAGTAAGCAGATGATTCAACCTCTACCGCACCTAAACTGTCCATCTCTTGTCGAGCGCCTTTTGGATCTAATGCGGTTGCCATGCTGTCTCTCCTAAATTTAGAAAACTGTATTAGAGTATGCGCTATTACTAGAACTGAAGAAATAGAACTGCTTCAATTCTAAATACGATCGAATGTAGCTGAACTTAAACTCCTTATTACTGGCAAAGTGAGAACTGCGGCCGTTTTGACCATTTTGCAATACGGCTGTTCGGTAAATCCTGAGTACTTTGAGAGCCCAATCGCGAGAAGCGTTAGGACCGTCTCGAGCAACCATAAAGGCAATTCTGTTTCGTTCGTTACTCATTTTACTAACGCCGAAGCCATGTTATTTTTGCTATCCATTGATAATGTAAAAGCCCGCGTCATTAATAGCGAGCAAGGTTCGTTATTCTAATTCCAACTGGTAATATTGAAATCATCGCAAAAAACACGATTAGTACCCTTCAACAATATAGTTAATCGGCTCAATCATCTGTTTTTGCCACGCTTCTTTCAATGCGCCTGAGTAATTCGGATCAAGTTGCTCTACCGTCTCACATAAACTCTCAAGCCACAGATCATATAACTTGGGTGGAATATTATAGTTGTGCCTATTATGAGTATGGCTTAGCACATCTAAGTGACGCTTAAGGTCGTGATTACCAAAGCGTTTTTCAACCATTATTTGAACGGTTGTTTGCAGAAGCTTTTGTTGCTGTACGAAGTCTGTTCTATCAAACAGTCTAACCACTTCGGTCGACTTGCTTAGGAATTTTTCATAGAAAACTTCAGAGAACTTTCCAGTATTTACACAGCGGTTAAAACTGCTGTTCACTTCTTCGAATTGACTCACGCTTGCACCATTACGTTACGTTGACACTTAATAGGTGTATTTATATTGCATGTATTAAGTGTCAATTGTCAAATATTCCTGTGATACTCAATCAGAAGCGGGTATCGTAAAATTCAATGCAAGGCAATTCAGGCATCGAAACGACCAATGAAAACCACCCAAAGCAGCGCGTTTGCCAGCAAGCACTTAAGCCTTGGTAATACGCGCGTCGTTAAACGATCTTGGAGTTAGCCTCAATACTCTATTTGGTATTACGACACGTCGTACTTAGCTACAATATGGTTAATAGGCTCACGCATTAACTCTCGCCAATGCGTCTCAAGCGTCTCATCAAAAAGTGGGTCTCGACACGCAACCGTTTCACACAAAGCATCCAACCAAATATCATATAGATCAGGAGAAATGTTTAATTTTTCTTTTGCGTGTGTGTCGCCAATTTTTTGCAGTATATTTTGAGCTTTTAAGGTTGATGTATCTTGAAGAATTAGTATGAGAATTGACGCTCTTAATAACTTTTTCTGACGAGTAAAATCTGTGTTTTTGAAGTGCGCACCGATCGCGTCTGATTTTGCCAAAAAGATTTCATAGAAAGTTTCGGTGAAAACGCCGGTTGATTCGCAGCGCTCGAAACTCGCAGCGACTATTTCTCTTGTGTTCATAAGAAGTCTCACAATTATTAGTTCTTAACTAGATTGAGTATGTGATCGAGATCACATTCATACATTTATAGCACTTCCAACCTTAATGGTCGATAAGGTCGCTCATGACGTGTCGCAAGATGCCTCCCTTTTGAAAGTACTCAATTTCGGTGTCGGTATCGATTCTGGATATAAGCGACGTGGTTTGCTGAGGTTTCTCAGGGTGGCTAATGGCTAAGGTAATAGACTGCCCTGGAATTAACTGATCCGCGCCATTTGGAAGCAAGATATCGATTGATTCAGATCCGTCAACATCCAGAATATCATCATTGTTTATTTGCAACGGAATAACCCCCATACCAATTAAATTTGAGCGGTGTATTCTCTCGAAACTCTCAGCAATAACAGCTTTTACACCGAGCAAAGCCGTGCCTTTGGCGGCCCAATCTCGGCTGCTGCCAGTGCCGTACTCTTTGCCCGCAAAAATCACTAATGGCGTATCAGCTTCTTGGTAGAGTATTGCGGCGTCGAAGATCGATATCGCATCAGCGCTTTCAGGATGTTTAGTAAACCCACCTTCGACACCTGGCACCATCTTATTTTTTATGCGTATGTTAGCAAATGTTCCGCGCATCATTACTTCGTGATTACCACGGCGGGAACCATAACTATTAAAGTCTTGCTCGCGAATATTGGCACTATTAAGATAAACACCTGCTGGGCTGTCTGCCTGAATTTGGCCTGCAGGAGAGATGTGATCGGTAGTAACACTGTTTCCGAACACAGCCAAAATACTCGCGTTGCGAATAGGCAGTTTATTGTCGTAGCCTTCGCTATCAACGAAAAATGGAGGTTTTTTGATATAACTTGACTTAGCCCAATTATAGACAGGGGTTGAAGGAGCTTGTAACGCTTGCCACTCTTTTGGACCACTGAAAATGTTACTGTATTGATCTCTAAACATCTCAGAGGTAATTAGACTCATAGCGTCTGAAATTTCTGCATTCGACGGCCAGATATCTTTAAGATAGACATCGCTACCAGCCTTATCTTTGCCAAGCGGCTCTGTCAGAAGGTCGACCCTTGTACTTCCTGCAAGTGCATAAGCGACAACCAGCAACGGCGATGCAAGCCAGTTTGATTTCACTTCTTGGTGTACACGGCCTTCAAAATTTCGATTGCCCGACAGCACAGATGAAACATGCAATGCTCCTTTTGAGACAGCAGACGATATCGCAGAAGGCAAAGGCCCTGAATTACCGATACAGGTCGTACACCCATAACCAACAAGGTTAAAGCCAAGGTGATCCAACTCTTCTTGCAAGCCACTTATTTTTAAATATTCGGTTACCACTTTACTACCTGGCGCCAGCGAGGTTTTCACCCAAGGTTTGGAGCTTAAACCTTTATTATTTGCATTACGAGCAAGTATGCCCGCACCCATCATAACGGCCGGGTTCGAGGTGTTGGTGCATGAGGTAATTGCCGCAATAACAACGTCTCCATGCGTCAATGAAAAGTCGCTACCATCAACCACAACTTTTTTATCTGCGTCTATATTTAGTTCTTCAAATAAACTACTCACACTGTTGGTAACGCTGTCTAACGACACTCGATCTTGTGGTCGCTTGGGGCCAGCCAAGCTCGCAACGATGGTCGATAAATCTAGCTCAATATAATCACTATAGACAATGTCTTCGTTTGACTGTCTCCATAGGCCTTGCGCTTTGGCATACGCCTCAACCAATTTTATTGTATGGTTATCACGATTAGTTTGTTTTAGGTAATCAATCGTAGCATCGTCAATTGGGAAGTAAGCACAGGTGGCACCATATTCAGGGGACATGTTACCAATCGTAGCTCGATCGGCTAATGGCAGCGCATCGAGACCGTCACCATAGAATTCGATAAATTTTCCAACCACCCCTTTTTCACGAAGCATTTGCGCAATGCGTAAAACCAAATCCGTTGCAGTGATGCCTTCATTGGTGGTGCCAATCAGTTTAAAACCAATCACCTCAGGTAAAAGCATTGAAAGCGGCTGACCAAGCATCGCTGCTTCAGCTTCGATACCTCCGACACCCCAGCCAAGAACACCCAAGCCATTAATCATAGTTGTATGACTGTCTGTGCCTACCAATGTGTCTGGGTAAGCAAGCGGGTTGGAAGCGGTTTTTTTGACCCATACTACCTTGGCTAAATATTCTAAGTTTACTTGGTGACATATCCCGGTGCCTGGAGGAACCACGCTAAAGTTATCAAATGCATGTTGCCCCCATTTAAGAAACTGATACCGTTCCTCGTTGCGCTGCATTTCGAAGCGCACATTCTCCTTTGCCGATTCGGAATTACCAAACGAATCAACCATCACTGAGTGGTCTATGACCAAATCAACCGGTGAGATAGGGTTAACTAACTTAGGGTCATATCCTAGTTTGGCTACCGCATCACGCATTGCAGCCAAATCAACAATTGCTGGTACGCCGGTGAAATCTTGCATTAAAACTCTGGCGGGCCTAAAGGCAATTTCAGCGCCATTAGATTTCCCTCCCCAGCGTGCTAACTCAATTATGTTTTCCTCCGTTACGGACGCTCCATCTTCATTTCTAAGTAGGTTTTCCAACAGTACCTTAAGAGAAATGGGTAACGTTGTAACTGTTCCATACTGGTTAAGTTCACTACCAGTGAGACTAAAAAAATCATACGTCACGTTATCAACTTTAATAGTTTTGCGTGCGTTAAAGCTATTTAAACTCATATGTAACCTCATTTCTCGTCAGAAAAAGTTGGCAAGTTCCATATTATGACCATTTCGAAAATAATCGTAAATATCAGTCTTGCTTATTTCGAGAACAAACCAGAATATAATGCATGTATTAAATATGCATATATTATATCAAACTAATGCGCACAATAGAGATACAAGCTTAGGAGAATAATAATGTTACGAGAAATAACCGCCATTAATGGAAGCACTAAATTCCTAGACTGTTATTCATAATTATCAACAAGATGAAATAGCCGAGCAAAATCTAGCAGTAGGAGGCAAGATAGAATGCAAGAAACGTGCCTCTTTGGTATTCCCAGACGGGCTAAAGAAATATAAGCAGACTCCGAGCTTTACAGAAAACTCAGTACCTAACGGCTTTCTGCGAGTTCACTCAACGAAAAAAGGCTCTTGGGGCAAGATTGTTATTGAAACTGGAATGTTGCACTACGTAATAGATCGTCTTGAAAATAAGTCGCTTGTGCTAGACGAAGAGACATCTGGAATGATTTCGCCAAAGATGATTCATCATGTTGAGGCTAACTGAGATGTGAGTTTCCACATCGAGTTTTATACCGCTGAATAGGGATACAACGAGTTTGGAGAGCCAGTTAAACCAAGAAACCGGTTCCTAAATAAATGCTTACTCTAACTATCACATATTTGTGTAGCTAGGACCACCACGGCCTTCTGGCGCAATCCAAACTATATTCTGAGTCGGGTCGTTAATGTCACAGGTCTTGCAGTGAATACGATTTTGACTATTGATCTGCAATGCTGGCATTTGCTTTACGTCATGAATAATTTCGTACACTCCAGCGGGGCAATAGCGCGTTTCAGGAGAATCATAAAACTTATATTTGGTCTCAATAGGAACTGACGCGTCCTTTAAGATCAGGCGACAAGCTATATCCTCTTCATGATATGTGTCGGATAAAAACACGGATGAAGGCATATCAAAACTCAGAACACTATCGTGCTTGGGGTATTCCATTTTCTTTGACATAGATGCTCTATTCAAGCACCGATGATCAGGAACGTTATGGTGGATAGTGAATGCGGTACGTCGAAAAATAGTTTGATCAATCCAGTTATAGGCACCACCCAACCAAGCTCCGAATTTATGCAACGCTGAGCCAAACGAACGATTCCTCTTTAGCTCAATGCCAGCCCAAGAATTTTTGAAAGCAGCATGGTATTGGCTTAGTGCCTTTCCGCCGTCACGGTTTTTACTAAACTCTTCAGCGAGAATTTCTGCTGCAATCATTCCAGACTTCATGGCGGTATGTGTTCCTTTAATTCTCGCCGCATCAAAAGTTCCTGCATTGCAACCGACAACTAGCCCCTCTGGAACGCTCATTTTTATTAGCGAGTTCCAGCCTCCTTTGGTAATCGCACGAGCTCCATAGCCCAGTCGTGTCCCACCCTTTAGGGTTGATGAAAATTCGGGGTGATGCATCATACGTTGAAATTCATCAAATGGGCTCAAATGTGGATTACTATAATCCAAGTAGATGATTAAGCCGATCGCAACCATATTATCTTCAAAGTGGTAACAAAAGGTCCCTCCGCTGGTGCCTTTGGATAGTGGCAAGCCTGACCTATGCACCATTTTCCGTTCTCATGCTTAGACGGCTCTACCTCCCAAACTTCTTTAAACCCTATTGCGTAATGTTGCGCATCTGCACTTTTACCTAAGGAAGCTCTGCAAAAAGCCCTTAAAGTATAATGCGCGAGAAAGATTAATCTTGAATTATCGATACCTATGAAACAACCTACCTTTGCCGATTTAGCCTACGAAAATAAAAAGAAAGTGACTCGCAAGGAACGTTTTCTTGGTGAGATGGACTCGGTTCTGCCTTGGCAAGTGATGCTTAAGTCGATCAAAAAAAGTACCCCAAAGGATCGCGCGGTTGCCCACCAGTGTCTGTTGAAACGCTTCTGCGAATCTATTTCATGCAGCAGTGGTATTGGTTAAGTGATCCAGCGATGGAAGATAGCCTTTATGACATTG
>CAYQVT010000101.1:0-12215 GCA_964420885.1 uncultured Gammaproteobacteria bacterium | reverse complement strand
ACTGGCACAATCACCTAGCTCTATTTCCATGTTCTCAGGAGCAATACTCAGAGACACGCTGGTTAGGTCAAAAGTACGCTCCCCGGTTTTTGGGTGTAGCTCACCTTGATCGTTGTCTCGCAGCCATATATAAGGCATTTCTGAGGTCGAACCATCCTCCCAAGTAAGGCACAACGAATTCTCTTTGTCTTGTACTTTAGTGAAATTCATAAATGGCTATTTTATAGTTCTTTTTAGTACTGTTATTCTCATTTTGGATTAAAACCTCCTTGACTGCAATGCTTGGCAGCTAAGTTAACGTTCTTGAATTTACATGGCGAGATTGTCTGTCTTCATCGCGTTTTGAATAGATAATAACCGTGGGCTAATTTATTTCTATTTTTCAGTCTCGTCTGAAGCAGATTAGACTCTCTTAAGCTTCCTTGTGTTTGAATTCACGATTAAAATAGGCGTCTCCTAGGCATTATTTGGCCTCGTTAATCATTCGAGAATAGACGATTTTTATGAAGTACGATTACGTTATTATTGGCGCCGGCTCGGCCGGTTGTGTATTGGCGAACCGATTAAGTGAAGACCCAAAGGTCTCCGTGTTGTTACTCGAGGCTGGCGGCAAAGATCCGTTTTGGGAATGGCAGATACACATGCCAGCGGCCTTGGCCTACCCAATGAACGGCACGCGCTACAATTGGGACTATCATACCGAACCTGAGCCGCATTTAGGGGGGCGAGTAATGCATTGCCCTCGCGGTAAAGTCTATGGTGGCTCGTCGTCGATTAATGGCATGTGTTATATACGCGGCAATGCGCTTGATTATGATCGATGGGCAAACGAAGACGAATCGTTAAGCCATTGGAGTTACAAGCACTGTTTACCGTATTTCCGCAAAGCTGGGAATCGAAACATCGGTGCGGACGACTACCACGGCGATTCTGGCCCATTAAGCATAACCAAAGGTGGCAGCAATAACCCCTTGTTTAAAGCATGGACTGACGCAGGCCAACAAGCCGGTTACCCCTATACTGAAGACATGAATGGTTATCAGCAAGAAGGTTTTGGCCCGATGGACCGAACCACAAAAAATGGCAACAGAGGCTCAACGGCGGTGGGCTATCTACGCCCTGCTATGAAACGTTCAAATTTAGTCGTCATTAAACGAGCGCATGCCAAGCAGCTGTTAATGAGCGGTAAGACCGTCAACGGCGTGGAATACGTGAGAGGGTGCAAGACTCATCAGG
Organism: uncultured Gammaproteobacteria bacterium; assembly: GCA_964420885.1. GTDB lineage: Bacteria > Pseudomonadota > Gammaproteobacteria > Arenicellales > Arenicellaceae > Arenicella. Next base: position 10,979 of record CAYQVT010000101.1, on the reverse strand, counting down.
TATTTGCTGAGAAAGAAGTTATTATGTCTGGTGGCCCGATCAATAATCCTCAATTACTGATGCTCTCAGGTATTGGCTCTGCTGAGCAGCTGAATGAACATGGTATCGAACTCAAGCATGAACTACCTGGAGTCGGCGAAAATTTGCAAGACCATCTTGAGATCTATTTACAAATGGAATGCACACAACCAGTCTCACTATTCAAGTATTACAATTTGTTTGGCAAGGCCATAACCGGCGCACAATGGCTATTTACTCGTACAGGCTTGGGCGCCAGTAATCATTTTGAAGCCGGTGGTTTTATCCGCAGTAAGAAAGGCGTCAAGCATCCAGATTTGCAATATCATTTTTTCCCCATGGCAGTTAGATACGACGGTCAGAGCCCAAATGGCGGCCATGGTTTTCAAGCGCATGTTGGTTCAATGCGCTCGCAAAGCAAAGGCTGGGTTCGTTTACGGTCAGCAGATTATCGCGACAAACCAAAGATTCAGTTTAACTATATGTCCAAGCCCGAAGACTGGGAGGAATTTCGCGCTGCCGTGCGCCTAACCCGAGAGATCTTTCAGCAAGAAGCGTTCAAGCCCTTTGCCGGTGAGGAGTTGTCACCGGGCACACTCGTAGAAACTGATGAGCAGTTAGATGCTTATCTAAAAGACGCCGTTGAATCAGCCTACCACCCATCATGCACCTGCAAAATGGGGAGTGACGAGATGTCCGTGGTTGATGGCGACTGTAAGGTGCGAGGTCTTGATGGCCTAAGAATTGTCGATTCGTCTATAATGCCCACTATTGTCAGTGGCAATTTGAACGCACCGACGGTGATGATCGCCGAAAAAGCGGCCGATATTATCAAGGGCGGCGAACGACTACCGGTTAGTGAGGCACCTGTGTACGTAGCCGAAGATTACATGCAGAGTCAGCGTTAAACATTGGCTTTTTTAGGTTTAATACTTCCGTCAGTTAGCTAAGTGGGAGATAGTGAAATTCACCGTTAAATACCGTAGATCTTTTTACTTGTGGTCTTCAAAAGGGGGCGGCTGGTAGCCAACGATAGTAAGTTTAATCCTGAGTGAGGTAGCCTTTTGCGTAAAACCAATACTGGTCTAGCTATAAGAAATTAACGACCTTTACTTTTTAATACGACTGAAACATACTTCAAGGAGACAGTTGGACACGGACTGTACAAGCAACAACATACCTACTTTAGAGATGTCGTTCAAAACTCCTTAAAATATGGAAATTTCATGAATTAACCGCTCAGTAAAATGGTTGATTTTAGATCAGAGCAATAAGGAATAATTGCATCATCACACTTTCAATTGCTATTAAGTCAGGAAACAATATGCGTAAAATACTATCCATCATCATAACCACAAGCTTTATTTCCAGTTATTCCTTTGCCAGCGATAGGTTCCCAGGAAGTTATGTAGTCACAATCAAAGGTGAGCTTCCAGATGGGAGAAAGTACTCAAAGCTTGCGATGTATAGTTTTAGAGCAGGAACTACCCCAAATGCAGGCAGTTTAAGGCAAGATTTTTGGATTTGGTATGACCGTGACCCCTTGACGACCACAACGACAACACAAACGTATGCGTTCTCTAACAAGGTTATTGGAAGCGTACCCGGGGAGAGTAATCCCGATGCAACGAAAAAAATACTCGGAGTAAAGTCGTTTTTGAATTCACCTGCAAAGACCTTAACTAACGCAACATGGATAGCTGAAAAAGTAGATGGCGAAGCAAAAAGCGTAACAATCACTTGGCCTTCAGGTAGTTCGGAAAAATGGCTAGTAACGTGGACTGACGCTAATCTTAATAAAATTGAATTGCAGCAGGCCGGTTATACTTATGGAGACAATTACGTTCCAACACCAGAATCAATTTACCGAAATCGATTTGCGCTCAACGCGGGATGGGGGTTCGGTGGGAAAGGCCCCGGCTTTGATTCTCCGTATACAGGAGAGCTAAAAGATAAAAATTACGCTGGTCTATTTAAGCGATTTAATGCATGGGATAATTTAGAGGAGTCAGTCAAACTTGATCAACAAAATATTCAGTCTCGATTCACTACGACAAGCACTGGCGTTAGTCGTCTTCAACAACCACACACCGACAGGAATGGTGTGGTGAGACAAGCATTCTTTTATTTGTCTCCGCTTGATTCTGATTCATTTACTAATAGAAAAGTCATTTACTACAATGGAAATGATTTTAACGGGAATGATTTTATAGAATTAAGTGATTATGGGCATACTTACGCAGGGCTTAGGATAGTAGATGCCGCAGGCAAGACAAGAGGGACGGTCTTTGCTGATACAAGTTATGCCGCAGTATATGGGGGTCATACGATCTCAGCGCTTTATTATCTCGATACTAATACTTGTGATCAGCGAATTGGTATATCTCCCATTATTACAAACGAATGCAGCTCGCAATAGGGCTGTATTCGAAAAGCAAACTGTGGTGCGTAAATCGGAATCTAAGCATCATTGTATATTTATTTAATGGCTCTTTTTGGGCAATGAATCTGTCATTTCGACCGAGTGGAACGAGTGGAGAAAGCTCTAATATTACTCCTAATTTGGAGATCGTTCAGCTGCACTTAAGATGACGGCTATGAGCGAATTTGCCCCATTCTCGTTAAGCTATTCAAAGTTATATTTGATGCTCCATTGTGGCATTTTCAATATGACGAATCGCTTGCATGGTACTCTTTTTTGGTGCTATTTTTACTAAGTCGAATTGTCGACCTAATAACAACTTTATTTTTTGATTTTTATGATTGCGCTTTAAAGCAAAGCCACCTTTAAATTGCTCATTAGCTTGAGTGAAATACAATTCCGCACTATTTAGACTAAGCCTATGGAGCGCTTGGTACCTAATAGCTGCGCCTAAATTTCGAGAAATAAAATTGAATAATTCAAAAATTCGCAGCGTGAGCGCTGAGGACCTCCGATTCTTAAAAGACGTAATTGATACCAGCGGTTTATTCCCTAGTGAAATGCTCGCTGACATGATTGGTAGTAGTTTAGTTGACGATACTAGCCAAGAATATTGGTTAACTTATGAAACTGAGAAGCCCATTGCGGTTGCTTACTTCGCTCCTGAAAGAATGACCTCAGGTACTTGGAACCTGTATTTGATAGCCGTCCACGCTGACCATCAAGGTTGTGGTATTGGAGCTCAATTAATGGATCACGTTGAGAACTTCTTAAGATCAAAGGGTGAGAGACTTATTGTTGTGGAAACGTCTGATCTCAAGGAATATGCTCTAACCCGTAAATTTTATGAAGGCATCAACTATATTCAGGAAGCCCATATTAGGGAGTTTTACGATGAAGGAGAAGGAAAGGTCGTATTCTGGAAGAAGTTACGCTAAGGCCCTTTAAATTTATTCCCACTTTTAGGTTTGAAGTGGGAATAAATTACCGTTACAGGCCTGATTATTTCTAATCCAGCGCAAATTTGGTATCACGTGTTCTCCAAAAGGTGATTTACCCTATTTGCTGACTTAGAATTATTTTAAAACAACACGTTAGTACAACAGATGCTTGGGGGCGAAGCACACTGTAAATTAGTCGGGCTATGCTCCGGTGGTTATATTTATCATGCTATCTGCTGAGAGTATTCAACCCACCCTTGAGTAGCAAAGGTTTCTGAAACTCTCTTTGACACGCTTTTGCAATTCGAGTGATTAGAAGCCAAACCTTTGATGATTCCACAGTTTGCACACGCCTTAAGCTGAACGGCATTATTTCGCGGGTTCAAATAGGTTGTCCAAACGTGGCGTTTTTTACCAATATTTTTGATATTCATTTTGTGGCTCCATTGTCTAATTCTTTAATTTTGGCGACCTATTTAGAGAGCGTAATGTGCATCTATCCAAACAGTCATTTTCTTATAAGTTGCGGCGATGCCCTCAAAGGTTCACATTCAGTACAAAAATATTCGATGTTCAAACACACGGTTTGGGTTTGTTTCATAACCTGTATTAACTCGGACATTTGTGAGAATAACTTGGTCTCGGCGTTGGCCATTGATTGCCCGATGTCCCCATACCCATTTGGTGGATGCCAGTTTGACGTGTGCTTTACTCAGCAGTCATTTAATAGATCTGAAGAATTTCAGTACTTTGGTAATCCGCTTTTTACGCGTGCCTGTGTGTTAATCGCGGCTCATTTAAACAACGAGTGCAACGATACGGCTTAGCTCAGCATCTTAACTACTTTGATGGCTTACAAATAGGAGTGAACTATGACGCGTACCTGCATGTCTACTGGGCTATTGCTTTGTGTTCTTATGGTGAATGGCATTAGTTATGGCAACGATAAACATCCAATTCTTAATGGGCCGTATTTGGGGCAAAATCCGCCTGGCTTAACAGCCGAACCTTTTGCACCGGGAATAATTACAACAACCAATGTTGAAGACGGAGGCGTATTCTCAACCGATATGGAGGAGTTCTATTTCATTAGAAGTAATCCAGCGGCAAACAAAATGGAACCAGTTCTGTACAAACGAATAAATAATCAGTGGAACAAGGTGGCTTGGCCTGGCAAAGATGCCCAGCCTTTTTATCCTTACTTCGCACCAGATGATAAGACTATGTTTATGGGCAAACGATATAAACAACGCACAGGCTCCGGTTGGTCGGAGACAAAATCTCTTGGTTCTCCCTTTGAAGAAATAAACATCATGAGTCTTTCGGTTTCATCGAAAGGAACCTATGCCTTCGACGAACGAAGTGACAACGACGATGGCATCCTAAGGTATTCACGTTTGGTTGACGGCAAACGTGAAGCGCCAATACCGTTCAGTAAGATGATTAATAGCGGCTCTAGGAATGCTCACCCATTCATCGCACCTGATGAGTCTTATATTTTGTGGGACGGTGTAAAAGACAGCGGCTTTGGCAGCGTCGATCTCTACATTAGTTTTCGCCAAAAAGATGGGTCGTGGAGTAATGCAATTAATATGGGCGACACGATAAATACGCATGCCTATGAAGCAGGCGCAAAGGTCACGCCAGACGGTAAGTATCTTTTCTTTGTTAGAGTTGTTTCTTCAACGGCTGACGACCCCTATGCTGATATCGATATACATTGGGCTGACGCGCGGATTATTGAAACGCTCAGGCCTAAACAGTAGTTGATTAAATAAGTGACGAGTTTTGAGTGTAGGCTATTAAGTAAATTTGTTTATCAGGTGTGTGTTACTGAGAAGACTTAAATTGTAACTCTTAGACAGTGCGCTACCCGAAATGAAACATGGTCGATAAAATGCTAGGGTAGGGTTTCTAATTAAATTAACTAGCGAAGTTAGAAGTGCCCCAAAACCCGCAAGCTGTAATTTATGAAGTCAATTTATCGATTGACGTGGAGGTCATCGACCGCTTCGATGAGTGGCTAAATCAGCACACCGAAGAAATGCTGGCCATTCCTGGTTTTATTTCCGCAACAACCTCAGTGCCTGATGTTGAAAAAGAATTTCGAAAACACCGGTGTGTGCGTTATCGTTTAAGTGACCAATCAGCATTAGATGATTATTTAGAGACCGAAGCTGAAAAAATGCGGGCTAAAGCGGAACAAGCCTTCGAAGGCAAGTTTACAGCTGAGCGTAGGGTGTTATCAATTGCAGAAGCCTCTTTGGCGAAAGGCAGTAATTGTGCAAATTGTGGTGCTGTGCTTACTGGTCGATTTTGTTCGGTGTGTGGGCAACGAGAAGAGCCGAGAGTTCCAACCATTTGGTCTGTCTTGGGTGAATTTACCAATGAAGTGTTTGGCGTCGAATCAAAATTTTGGCGTAGCTTTAGGCATCTAATTTTTAAACCGGGCCAGCTGACGTTGACGTTTTTGTTGGGTAGGCGACAGCTGTATATGTCGCCGCTGCGTCTATATTTATTGTTGAGTATCGCTACATTTACCTACTTTGCGGTTCTCAATAGCCAAGGTTTGCTTGATGCATCTATTGACGTGCAGAACAATGACCAAATAATTAGTGAGGCTGAAGCGGATGCCAAGGTCGCCGAAGTAGCTTCCGATTTGGCCTGGAATGATGTAGTAACTTCTGGCTTTCTTTCTGAAGAACTCGACGAAGAGTTTGAAGAGAAAGCAAGGAGTGCGATAGCAGCCGTTCAGAAGGACATCGAATCCGGCAATACACAAGCCGTGTTTAGCCGGTTCATCGCGCCATTACCGACGGCATTACTTTTGTTTTTACCGTTCATCGCCCTATTGTTTAAACTCTTATACCTAGGAAGCGGGAAGTACTACGTTGAGCACCTTGTGTACGTTTTGCATAATCATGCTTTTCTTTTTGCGGTACTCATTTTTACAACGTCAGCCTCTCAAGTGACCTTGCATTGGCCACGGCTTGAACAGTTTGTCGCGCAAGGGTTTTGGCTGGGCTTGGTACTCTATTTATATCGACCGTTACGAGGTTTTTTAATCGCAAAATTTTCTATATCCCAGCTAAAGGCGATTATTTATTTTCTTGTGATTACGGCACTATTTGTTGCCATATACCAATGGATTTTATCCGAAGGAATTAGCGTCATCATTGGTTTAGTGTTTTCAGCTTATGTGCCGTACTACGTATATAAGTCGATGCGCGTGGTGTACAAACGGCCAGCCTGGGCGACCATTCCAACCGTCGTTGTGATTTCTATGATGTACTTAGCGCTACTAATATTGATGCTTATGGGCTCCGCTATATTTGTAGGGTTTACCTACCGTTAACGTTAACCGCTTCTTACTTTCGCTTTGCCATAAGATCTCGATGCCCCTCTTTAGTACCATCGTGAAACGTCTCATTCCATAAATCCCACGGAGTTTCGGCACAGCCATAATTGCAGTCGAAGAATCGGTGGTGAAGTTGGTGAAAGAAATCACTTAGTTGAATGTGCACTCTTCCTATTTTGACGGATTCGAAACCTGAATGTGAGGTCGGGGCCCCGAGTCCATGAAACATAAGGCCGTAGATAATATGCACAGGATGACAGGCCAAGAGGAAGTAGACTAAATTGTCAGCCATGAGTACCAACTGCTCGATCGGATGCATCGCTAGACCCGACCACGGCCCGGTATTGCCATTTTTGTGATGCCAGCTATGAATGTGCTTATACAGAAACGGAGTGTGCATTACCCGGTGTTGTAAATAAAAGAACACCAATGCCCAAATCGGAACCAATAGGATCAGCACGATAAACCAAATAGGGTTGTCTCCAATGTTAATCAGCTGAATGTAACCATTCGAAAAACACCAAAGCATCAAGGATTCCCAAGCGGTCCACAACAAAACACCAGTGCCTAAAGACCAAAAGACATTGTCTTTGGTTTGGCTATTAAAATGAAAGCGTTTTCCATTTTTGTTCAACGGTCGTTTGTCATAACGCTTCTCGAAACCTTGCTTGTTAAAGGTGTGTAGCCAGAGATGTAGGCCGCCGGCAACCACCAATATTAATGCCATGTTGCGCAGCCATATCTCTATAACCCAATCGATATCGAAGTTTGCCGTTCGAGATAAAGAGGGGGTTGCGTAAAGCCAAACTAGAATTGCTATAGGTAAAAATAGAAACTGGGTACCATTCGGGCGCCAGGTCCGAAGCCAGTAGACAAGGCACTCTTTGAAACTTATCCGAGTGGAAAAATAAGGTGCGAATTTTAGCGGCAGCGTTGGGTGATAGTTCCAAAACGTATCAGAGGTGAAACCATCTCTTACCTTATTTGTGATCTTCATGGTCTATTTCACTTTAAGTGCATGCTCATATAAAGCTTGATAATGAGGCAAGGTCGACTGATAAATTTCTTGTACTCTCGGTGGCGCATCTCGAATTTCAATGTGTCTTCTTTGTTGAGGTTTTAATCCGTCCGAGTTTCTTAAGTTCTCGTGAAAACTGCCTCCGTCCCACCAACTGACTTCGTCTCTTGCCCCTGGCTCCCAGCTCAAGGCTTCGGGTATAAAATCAATGCCAATCGCGTGGCACCACTTTTCAATAATCACGTGCGGGTTTTCTAATAGATCGTCGCTGTCTATGACCGGCGGCACCGTCCCTAATTCTTGGCATAAACGATCAAAGAGTTGGCGTTGTTCTTTAAAGCCTACTTCGTCCTCATGAAAATCAGGCCAATGTTTGTACATTGACGTGATCGTTTTAGCGGGGTCTCGAATTAGGAAACTGTGATTAAAATGGCTTAGAAACTCCTTGGATGAAATAGTGCTGATGTAATGCGGGAAATCTTTAGAGAAAATGGGCCCGTCTTGCGCGAGCTTTCTCAGTGATTCCCACACGCTCTTAAGAGTTAAACCATTTGTTCTGACACTGTCTGCCGTAACTCGAGGCCACAAAGGGTTTTCGCCTTGATACCACGCCTCGCCAAACGGTTCGTGCAAGCAGCGAAGATCCCCTCGTTGACGCATCATCCATTCAAAAGCTGTTGAGGTCGATCGAGGAACCGCCCATAAAACGTAAATAGGGTGCATATTAATTACCTCTAAGACTGGATAAGAGCGAACCGTGGGACCCGATAGGTGCAATTCCCAGCGTTTTATAGATACGCCAATACAAGGCGACGTCAGACGACACAATCGGTTTGCCGACGAGCGATTCAAGCTCGACTTCCCGGGAAACCATGCGCTCTGGAATTCCGCTTGTATTGCGAAAATTACACATACCGTTAACCACGATGGCATCGACGTTGGGTGCTTGTTCTGCAACGTACTGCATCGATCGATCCGCCAAGTCGTTTGAAAATATCCACGTGAGATCGTTTACCTGCTGCTGGTTTTGGTAGAACCCTTGGTCGACAAAATTGCCGACATAATGCAGTTCAAAGCCAGCATCACTCAAAAAACGAGCAATACCATCGCGCCAGTCGGGCCAATAATAGACTGAATTAAGAGCAATGCTTTGTACATTCAATTCGCGTAAGCCCTCCACCAAGCAGAGACCGGCCATGTGCAAAGGCGTTTGATACTTGTCGCTCACATGGTTGCAAAACTCTTCTATTTGTTTTGGCGTTTTACCGCCAGCATGCACCCAGTTAGTGCCTACCTGACCGCAGACATCAACACCGTTGTTAGACATGCATTCAACAAACTCTTCAAGCAAGTCAAAATTTTTGGTGCGTTGAGTTAGTTGGTGTTGATATCCGGGTACATGCAGCATACGACCGTGCACGCCCACAGAGTTTGGTGACATACGTAAAAAATCGCTAGGTGCGCCGTCAAAATCATGCGGGGGAGACGTGAAACCTACTTGGTGGGGAAACAATTTGTTGTTTGGGTTCGACCATCTTTCAGGTTTCATTTCATCACCTTATTGCCTTTGTATTGTTGAGTTTCGAGGAAAGTGGGCGCGGGGTTAGGCTCCCTGAACGCGCCTTCTTTTACTCGCTGTTCCGTACCCTTACTTTGGCGTTCATTTTCCGCGTCGGTGTTAAGATGCGACAGGCGTCGAATTCTCAACTCTTTTGTTTCTGGGAAAATATTCTGAGCTTGCTTCATACCTTGAAATCGAGCCCAGACCGCTCTTTTTTTAGCTTCTTGATGAGGTTGAAAGCGATTCATATCGTCGGGTGATAACTCGTCGCCACGCTCAATGTATCCCGCGTGAATTGCTCTATGCATTAGCTCTACACCGCGTTGTGTTCGCACTACGGCCGCATTAAACCCCAGGTCTGTCTTCGACTTTTCAATGGTCGGAGCACCCCCTTCCCAAGTATCAGAAGCGGCTATGTCGGCTGAATCACCTATGCCATCTGGGCACACTTTACATCGAGGTGGTAACTGCCATGCTGAATCGTCTTCCCCCCAGAAACTTAGGTAACTAAATTCATGAGTATTACCGCTCCAAGTATTAATAGCCGTTGGTCCTGGGCAGCCATTACCGCGATAGCGAATGGTGCTTATATCCTGATAATTGACACCACGCGACTCAATCGATTGTTGCTGGGCCTTAGGCGACATAAAGCCACCACAGACCATGGTTAACAGGAATGCACAATGGATATCAACTCGTGGGTCTAGCTTTGCGTAATTTCTCAACGCGCTAACGTCGCACGGGGTGCCGATAAAGGCAAAGAACTGGTCTTTTTGTTCGGCTGAGTTAATTACTTCGATAAGGCTTTTTAGAGTAGCTGTTGGCCCATATCGAGAGCCCGACGCTTCTAAAACCTCGTCTCTGGTTCGGCTTATCGTGGGCTCACCAAATGAAGGTGTTGTGGTAGAGGCCTTTGCGTGATAAATGAAATCGACCGATTTTGATTCCAGCAAATAGAGCGCTAAACCGGTCAATAGACCGCCAGTCGAAGCGAGGTGTCTTACGCTGGGTTCTGAGCTGTAGGCGTAGTAGATTTCTCGCCATGCTCCCCAAATTAGGTCATGTTGGGTTTGCTCACAAACTAAATGCTTGGGTAAGCCTTCGACCACCGTCGCCGGGCAAGTTGCGACAATAGCGTTTACCATATCCTCATTCAGTTGCTCGTTTGCAATGGGCCTTTCAAAGCCGTTGTCCACCAATTGCACTGTAACTTGGCCTTCACCAGCAATACTTTGGCAAAGTCCGCAGCCTATGCACATGCCGTGCTCGACAATTTGGTCCAATCGTTGTTTGGGCGTTAAGCCATGTTGAATCTTATTTAAATATGAATTCATCAGGCTTATCGAGGTGAGCGCCGCTTCAGGTTTCTGAACGGCCGTTGACAATGACTTCGGAACCTTGTTCCTCAGGCTCATCGTCGGTCAGAATTTCGGGAAAGCCAACACCCAGCACTTTTTCTTCGCACGCGTCTTCTAAACGGCGAATAATATTTGATGACCATTCTCGTGGGCCGTAGTTCTCTATTCCATCTTTAAAAATATCAATTAGCATTGGTGACATCTCTAAGGGAATATTGTGTGCTTGAGCGAGAGAATCAAACAGGCTTATGTCTTTTAGAACAAGGTCCATGGTGAAACTAATATCTCGACTGCCATTCAAAA
>CAYQVT010000100.1:0-12261 GCA_964420885.1 uncultured Gammaproteobacteria bacterium | reverse complement strand
GCCGTTCGAGGGTACTGATAAAACGCCCCACGATAGTAGTTTGGTATAAATACGGGTAACTGCCCTCGTCGAAGTAGATCGTCAGCATCACCACTAGGAATCATCTGCCTCAGTAGCTTGTAGGCTCGATCTGCTTGTCCACTCTCATAGAGAGCATAAACATAAAAAGCCGCCGCATGATTGTAGACTGAACCATTTTCTGCAGTTCCAGGGAATTTTTGTGTTACCCGCCCGATATCTTCCCGCATACTCGTGTAAGCGGGAGCGAGCATTGCAACACCAAAAGGGGTCTCTAGTTGTTTCTCAATTTCATCGATTACAGCAAGTTGTTTTCTCGAATCCGCCGCACCACATAAGATTGCCCACGATTGCACATTTAAGAAAATTTTCCCCTCAGCATCTTCATTAATTCCAAACAGTTTGCCGTCGTCGGTAATCCCCCTGGCATACCATTTTCCATTCCACAGATGTTTGTTTATGGCCTTATTGCACTGTTTACTAGATTCTCGAAATTGTCGTGCTACCTGAGAGCGGCCACTTCGATCGCAAATTTCGGCCCATTCTCGTAATGCGTATGAAGTCGCCATTGTCAGCCAACCGGAGACACCTTGCCCTTTGTAACCAACCATATTCATCGGGTCGCACCAATCTCCTTGATGTATATAGTGCAAACCTCTCGCGTCGCGCTGATTTAGTAAATAGCTCATTGCTAAACAAATATGATGGTAAACAGACTGAACAGAGGCTCGATCGGAGAAGGCAATTTTTTCGCTGAGTATGCCCAGATCATTAGTTTCGTCTAAATAGGTACGAAGCATAATTGGTAGCCAAACACAGTGATCTGTGTGGGGTATTTGATTGATGTATTTTAATTTGGCTTCTGGTATCAAGAGAATCCCGTCGGGCATTTGACCGCTTGAATGTTGTTGGGAGAGAGCCTTGAGAAACGCCTCGCGAGCCTTTGCCGGCTTAAAATACGTGAGGCCCATAGCGTCTTGCAGATAATTACGAGTTTGGGGGTCGGTGCTCAAGCGGTTTACATCGCCGTGATAGAGTACTTGTCTAGGCAGCCAACAATTTACAAAGTTGTCGAATAAGGAATCCGAAGTGCTAATTTCCAAGCTGTCTTCACCACTCTTTAGGTAGTCAATGTTGTCAGCTCGTGCTTGGCGAAACGCATTTGATCCAATAAGAAAACGCGATCTGACATCATTGATTTCTTTTGAGTCTTTCGCCGGGCCGAAAGCAAATTTCAAATGGGCGCGATGATTGTCATCAACATTTTTAGCAGCGTCCAGTGACAGCGAAAATTGCATGCATGCGACCGGCATTTCATAGTCAGAGCGGCCGTTTTCCAACGTATCTAACCCTAAGGCCGACGGCGATGGTAAACCGCCTTCACCTTCGAATACTTCTTGTCGCGTTTCCCAACTGTTCGCCGCTTCGTTACAGAGAAGATAGGTAAGTTGCTTATTGTTTTTATTTCTAAAATAGTCCTGATATTTTTGATACGGTTTTATAGAGCGACAAACGATTCCTTTTAGCTCTTTATCATAATCTGCCGATTGATTCATCCAAGACATGTAGCCTACCGGAAAATATGGATAAACACTTATTGTTCTTGCGGCTTTACTTAAGTTCTCAATATCGATCGACCATAATTCAATAGGGTCTTTCGGTGCTAACTGTAGAATGAGCTTGATATTTAGCTCTTCGTGGCGAATACGCCATTCGATGCTCTCAGGGTTTACAATAAACTTAAACGATTCGAGTGTTTGGCGAGTTGGTTCATAGGGTACTGAGAATAGGGTTTCGTTGGAGTGGTCCTTAATATAGAAGAATCGGCCTGGGTGGTGAGCGTAAAAAGGCTGCTCTGGCTGCATGAATGTTTGCGCTTCTAGAGTCGGAGCATGCGCATATTTTGCTGGTTCAGGTTGCATGAACTGGGCCTGCGCATAACCTCGGCAATTCATTTGGATCATCATTTGAGCGTTCCACAAAAAGCTTGACGCCTTTGGTAGCCTTGTTGGACTGTTGAGTTCCACGGTGCCGGCCTGTACGCTGATAAGCTGCGTCCTCTTCATCGTGAATATCCTAAGCCGGTTGGCTTCGATCTTTGAGTTCTTGTTGTATCGTTGCTAGACGCTCTCCCGTGAGAGAGTAAAAACTCACCACAATTGCGGCTAACAAAGCGAATACTCCCGGCGCTGCGGTCTGCAGAATATTGATACCTAACTGTGAAGATCCATCTTGAGCTTCTTTGGCGACATAACCAATAGCTGCAAGTACCCAAAGCATCGCGGCCGAGCCTAGGGCGCCTCCGAGTTTTTGTGAAAAAGTTGCGGCTGAAAAGGTCATGGCTGTAGCACGCCGGTTGTGTTTCCATTCGTTGTAGTCGGCGGTATCGGCGTACATCGACCAAGTAAGAGGCGATTTTGGCCCCAATGCTAGGCTAATCAGAATATTCAGTGTAAACATGGCCCAAATCATGTCTTTGGGGACAAAAAAGAAGAGAACTGACAGGCAAGCTACGACGAGCATTAGTAGCATCAATAACCGAGCTTTATCAATGTAGCGGGTTAAAACCGGAGCACAAGCGGCCCCAAACGCGTAGGCGATCATTTGCCAAAATAGGTATGACGATATCAAATCAGGGCGTTCAACATAATAAGTAAAATAGTAGTATGCCGACCCTCCACGCATGGTTATGGTCATCATAATGATCATTGCGAGGATAAAAAGAATAACCCACGGGCGGTTGCTAATCAGGTCTTTTATATCTAGCGCCGGGCTGCTTGTTTGAGCCGGTGGGGGAGCGATACGCTCTTTGGTTGCGAGAAATGTAATAAGAAATATGATCGATGCGAAAACTCCGTAAACAGCCATTGTTAACTGCCACCCAAGTGCCTCATCGCCGGCTCCCAGTATCTCCGTAAGCGGCAAAGTAAACCGGCTTACTAAGGCTCCACAAACAAATGCGAAGATAAATCTGATACTAATCAGGGATGTGCGTTCTTGGCTATTGGCGGTCATCACTCCCGAGAGAGCAGAATACGGAGTAGAAAGAACCGTGTACATCAACATCATCAGTGTATAGCTTAGGTAGGCCCATATGAGCTTTCCGCTTTGATCAAGATCAGGTGTGGTAAATGTTAATACAGCTGCCCCAGCCATGGGTAAGCCTGCCCAAAGCAAGTACGGGCGAAATTTTCCAAAGCGAGATTTTGTTCGGTCGGCTATTGCACCCATGGCTGGGTCAGTCAGGGCATCAACCATTTTTGTGACAAACAACATAGTGCCTGCCGCCGCTGCAGAAAGACCAAACACGTCGGTATAGAAAGCAGCCAAAAAGACTGAAATAGATGTCCAGTACAGATTGAATCCCATGTCACCCATGCCATATCCTAGTTTTTCAGATACACTGAGTTTTGCCATTCGGCCGCTATTAGATCGCATATTTGATTTTGTAAAAATACGTTTTATTGCTTTTTTATGTGCGATTTAGTATATCGGAAGTGAATTCCGAAATGCTTGTAGCAGGCGTTCAACTTTCGGCACAACCTAAATTTGAACGTTCAAATTCACGTATATGCCGATACTTTGTCGACCTTAAAATAGTCATCTCCTAATCTAGACGCTCGGGGAAACTCCGAAAATAGTTTGCCTAATTATCAGCCTATTCTCGTCTTTAGTAAGAAGGCGTAAATCGGCCAATAGAGGTTAAAAGATAAATAAAATATTCGTAGCATAAGCGGTTTGTGTGACTGTGCGAGACGTCAATTAATTAGTGTAAGTAGAATTGACAGCGGTTGTCCTTTGCTAGATTTCTGTATCGAGGGTTGTATATCGTGCAGTTAAATTTCTACGCCGCGTTGTAGCGAAAATACAATAAGACCAGCGTTGATCTAAGGGTTATCAAATCGTTATTTGATTTTTGCTTTTGATTAGAGGTTTGGTTTAACAGGAGAATTTTTAATGAGATATAAAAAGACTTTACTAGCTAAGTTTTTAATAGGAGCGAGTGTGATGCTTGGCTCTTCTTTTACGAGCTCTGCGATTGCTCAGGGTGATCTTGAGAAAGGCGCAAGTTCACTGGAAGAAATTATTGTTACTGCTAATCGTCGCGTTCAAAGTATTCAAGATGTGTCTGGCGTGGTACAGACGATTTCGGCCGACCAAATTCGAGAAGGCGCGATCTCTGAACTTCGTCAACTACAGATAGCGGTACCAGGCCTTAGTATCGGAGTTCAAGACGGCAATACTGAAATTTTTATTCGTGGTGTTGGATCATCTAATAATGGCGAGCTTGGTGATCCGAGCGCTGCCCCACACCTGAACGGAGTCTATATTCCTCGGCCACGAGGACTTGGCGGATTCTTCTACGATTTAGAACGTGTTGAGGTAAACAAAGGACCCCAAGGGACCTTGTATGGGCGAAATGGACTCGGTGGAACGTTAAATATACTTACAAAACGCCCCGACTTTGAAGAAGTCTCTGGATATGCGCAATTAGGTTTTGCAAGCCGTGACGGCAATGAAGCCGAAGGCGCTGTTAACATCCCACTTTCGCAAAATAGTGCTGTGCGAATTGCAGGTTTTACCAAAGAAAGTGATTACGGATATAACAACGTTGGTGTTGCTGGTCTGCAACCAACTGGCCTACAAGACGACCAGGGGTTTCGGGCTTCTTACTTGACCGAGCCAAGTGATCGTACCTCAGTGCTCTTAGTAGCTGATTATGCTCGAGAATCGGGTACCGGTTATCCTGGCGTTAATATTAGTGACGCCGCGTCGGATGCAGGCTTGCGAGCCGAAGATTTAGACTTACGTAATGTTCGTTTTCGCGGTCGTCAAGGTGATACCCAAAATGAAATTTATGGCATACAAGCAATTGTCAATCATGAGTTTAGCGGTTTCGACCTAGAAGTAATCGGTTCTTTTCGTTCAGTAGATTTCGAGCAAAATTCGGCTGGCAATGATGGTGTGGTGTTTGAAGGACAATCGACTCTACAAGAAGATAATTTTAGCGGTCAGCTATGGAATACAACCTCTGAAGCACTAATTGGTGAGGTTCGATTAAGCTCGAATACCGATGGTGCATTGCAGTGGACCGTTGGTGCTTTTGGTTTTAATGAAGATCAAGAAGTGTTGTTATATTCGGTGGCGGACAGAGGCTTTTGTTGCTTCTCTGGTCAAGAGTTTAACTTTCCGGATGTCAATGGCGAATCGTTTGCACTCTACGGTGATGTTACTTATGCACTAAATGACCGAGCACGAATATTCGGTGGCCTTCGTTATACTGATGAAAGTAAAGATCGATTTGGTATTGGTGGCAACATCGCGTTGGTTAATGGGGGCAGTGGTTTTTCTTGTTGCTTGGCAACACGAATCGGTACTGAAGGGTTTACACCATCGGGCTTTGATGGGAGGGCTAACTTTGACGTTAGCGGCATCGACACGAATCAAGAACGAGCGCAGTTCTTGCTTGAAGGTATTGTCAGCCAAGGCGCTCGAGATGATCTGGTAACACAGCTAGCTAGCGTAGCCGCTGGATTAACGGGTAATGGTGAATGTGTCGCTCGTTCGGATAATGACAACGGTTTTGTCACTTGCCCAGATGACGGTCTATTCTCGTTTCAAAACATCACCATTCCTGCCCAGCAAATTGGCAGCGTCGAAAATGACTTTGTCGATTTTCGCATAGGTTTAGAATATGACTTATCTGAAGATCACCTCCTCTACGGAAAAATTTCAACTGGTACAAAAGCCGCTGGTTTCAACGATTCATTTAATGACTTAGCCGAAACCTTCGATTCAGAAGAAATTATCGCTTACGAGATCGGCTCTCGTTTGTCTTACAGCGCCTTTGGACTTCCTGCGGTATTTAACGCTACCGCCTTTTACTATGACTATAGCGATCAAGTTTTTCAGGATTTGCAGTGCATTAACTTCGACATAGCTCAAAACGAATGCAATGGGTTCTCATTATTGAATCGGAATATTGGTCAATCGGAGTTATATGGGTTGGAAATAGAAAGCAAGCTGAACTTTGAAAACAATTTGTCACTCGATGTTAATGCTGTATTTCTTGATAGTGAGATCGAATCGGGTATCGTTGCAGACTCTCGTGAGCAGGATTTTGGTAACGGCGGTGTTACACCTTTTATCGATTTAGCCGGCAACCGCTTGCCACGCCAATCAGATTTTGAAGTAAGTGCGCGCATTGCACAACTATTCGAACTGGGCAGTGGAACTCTTGATTGGCAAATACTCGCAAAGTATCGCTCATCCTTCTTTTTAACTCAATTTAACGAACGCGATCTTAATGCGCTCGACGGAAGTGTTAGATCGGCATTGGAGATAGGTCAAGCTACTGAGCAGGAAGGCTTTGTTACCGTCAATGTGGGTATTGGTTATACCTTCTCAGGTGGCAAACTTCGTGTAGAAGGTTATGGTCAAAATATCACTGATGAAGATGCTTCTCTCACTCAGATTGGTGGTTCTGGCGTTGATGTTCGGTTCCTCAATGACGCTCGTCTATTTGGCATTCGTGGAATAGCGAAATTCTAGACTATCGCCTCAGTTCTAATGCCGCCTAATTACCGGTGGCATTAGAATTCATTTCTAATCCCCTTCCATAAAGGCGTTCGCGAGTAAGCCATTATTGCTAACGTTCGCGACGATCTAGATGGTTGTCTTAATAATTAACTTTGATCTGCTACCGGCAATGGAGCAGATCAAATGACAGTGAGTTTGGTGTTGCATTATGTTTTCAAAGATGAAAAGCGTTGCCTTGTGTATAACATTGGGAGGTTTTATGACGGGGTGCGATGGCGGAAACCGCCAAAGCGATTCAGCCGTAGCTGCGGTTAATGAACCTACGTTATCAAATTATCAAAACTATAACCCCAAAATATGGCCTAGACGGGAGACAAGCCCTGCCGTTAACGATGATATCGAGTTGCGAATTACTCAACTATTGTCAAAAATGTCCTTAGAAGAAAAAGTGGGTCAAATAGTGCAGCCCGAATTGAGAAACGTGACGGCTGACGATGTTCGAGAATATCATTTAGGCTCGGTTCTTAATGGCGGCGGTACAACGCCTAATAATGATAAGTATGCGACTGTAGACGATTGGGTAAATCAGGCTGAGCAATTTTATAGTGCGTCGATGGACACTTCCGATGGCAAGATAGCCATTCCATTAATATGGGGGTCAGACGCGATTCATGGCAATAACAATTTACTCGGTGCAACTCTATTCCCTCACAATATTGGTCTGGGTGCGGCAAATGACGCCGAGTTAGTGGAGAAAATTGGTGTAGCAACCGCACTAGAAGTCGCAGCCACTGGTGTCAACTGGACGTTTGGCCCAACCGTCGCTGTGGTGCGGGACGTTCGTTGGGGGCGTACCTACGAATCCTATTCAGAGGATCCTAAAATAGTTGCTGACTACGCTCGCGCGATGGTAAAAGGCATTCAAGGTGATGCCTCAGATCGATCAGCTGGGGTATATGCCGCAGGAAAACTGGTCGCTACCGCTAAACATTTTATTGGTGATGGTGGTACTACTCAGGGAATTGATCGAGGGGATACAGCGATATCTGAAGAAGAACTATTTGAGATCCATGGAGCAGGTTATATTGCAGCGCTCGATAGCGGGGTGTTAACTACAATGGCTTCCTTTAATAGTTGGAATGATGAAAAACTACATGGTCACAACTATTTACTCACTGATATATTAAAACGCCGTATGGGGTTTGATGGATTGGTTGTAAGTGATTGGAACGGACACCGACACTTACCAGGTTGCTCTGTACATCGATGTGCGGCTGCGATTAATGCTGGCATTGACATGGTGATGGTGCCGCAGGACTGGAAGGCTTTTTATAAAAGTACACTTAGCGACGTTCGCGATGGAAAGATATCGATCGAACGACTGAATGATGCTGTAACGAGAGTTCTGCGTGTTAAATTGCATGCGGGTTTGTTTGACGCCGGGGAAATTCGATCCCGGCCTTTTGTTGGTGATACTGACCTAGTAGGCAGTGCCGAACACCGAGCGATCGCCCGAGAAGCGGTGCGTAAGTCCTTAGTATTACTCAAGAACAATAATGCTCTACTGCCGTTATCAGCAAAGTCGAATGTACTAGTTGCCGGCGATGCCGCAAATAACATTGGTAAACAATCGGGAGGTTGGTCGGTTAGTTGGCAAGGGACCGGGAATACAAATCGAGATTTCCCAGGTGGCACCAGTATCTTCGCAGGATTGCAGAAGGCTATAAATGAAGGCGGTGGCGTAGCGCACTTAGACGAAGAGGGGAATTGGGACAACAGTTCATTCCCAGCTGGCTCAAAACCGGATGTGGCAATTGTTGTGTTTGGAGAGGAACCTTACGCCGAATGGCACGGAGACATCGCCAATATCGAATATCAGTACGGAACTAAACGTGACCTTGCTTTGTTAAAATCGCTAAGCGAAAAAGGAATTCCCGTTGTGTCAGTATTTATTAGCGGCCGACCATTGTGGGTTAACAAAGAGATCAATGCCTCAGATGCATTTGTCGCTGCATGGCTCCCAGGTACTGAAGGCGCGGGAATCGCTGACTTACTCATTCACAGTGCTAACAATACTACTAATTATGATTTTCAGGGTCGTCTATCATTCAGCTGGCCGAACCTAGTGACGCAAGCCAAGTTGAATACTGGGCAAGCTGATTACCAACCCTTGTTTGCGTATGGATATGGTCTTAATTATACAGACTCGAGTGAACCACTTGGCACCTTGACCGAGAGTAATTTACGCCAAGAAAGTGACCAACTCGAAGAGGCTTGGGTGTTTGTATCAAGAGAAATATCTCCTTGGAATATTTTGCTGAAAGATGAGGGGCAACCACCCGTAACCGTTTCTGGAAACACCGCCTCTAGTGGTGTCGATACGAATCTAACGATGTCGTCTATCGATCATATTTCTCAAGAAGATGCTCGTCAGATTATATGGAAAGGTATTCGCACCGCCAGTGCTTCATTTGTATCGGAGTACCCGCAAGATCTTAGCGATTATCTAACACAAGATGCTAGTTTAGAGTTTTCACTCAAGGTTAACCAACCAATAACTGCAGATGTTGACTTGTCAGTATCATGCGTTGAGCCGTGTTCAAATCCGATATCACTTACTGAGTATTTATCCGCTCTGCAACTCAACAGGTGGGAAGAGGTATCGATTCCTCTAAATTGTCTTGTCGATAAGAGCGTCGGGATGTCGCAAGTAACTGACGTATTTACTTTAACATCCTCTAATGCCTTAGACCTTTCACTTGGAGACATCAAACTCGTTCCAGGTGGTGGTGAAACTAATGTGGTCGAAGCAAGCTTGTCGTGCAATTAGCTAAAGCGATTCTTAGTACAGCTACCTCTTACGATTTTCATATTCAAGATCATACCCATGCCCATGCCTTGCTTATGTCATTGCTAATACATTTTGGAGCACAATATGCAGCTAACAACTCTTGATTTAATGGTGATCGCGTTTTACGTGGTGGGGCTAGTGACTCTTGCTACTGTTATTTCTCGCAATAAGCGGGGACAGACCAAAGATACAAACGATTATTTCCTCGCCGGTAACAGTTTACCGTGGTGGGCGGTAGGGGCGTCCCTGATTGCGGCAAATATTTCGGCTGAGCAGATTATTGGTATGTCTGGCTCAGGTTATGTCATCGGCTTGGCGATTGCATCGTACGAATGGATGGCCGCCATTACTCTGATTATTGTTGGAAAATACTTTTTACCGATTTTTGTCGAACGTAAAATATACACAATGCCTCAGTTCTTGGAGCAGCGATTTGATTCACGTGTTCGTACTTTATTGGCCGTATTTTGGCTTGGCGTGTATGTTTTTGTAAACCTCACCTCAGTATTGTGGCTTGGCGCATTGGCAATTAATACAATCACTGGCCTCGATATGTTTTTTGGTATGATCTTTCTGGGTGTATTTTCGCTAGCGTACTCACTTTATGGAGGCTTGAAAGCGGTTGCGTTCACGGACATTATTCAAGTGATTGTACTCGTGGTTGGTGGTCTGATCTTATCGTATATATGCCTAAACCTTGTTGCCGAAAACGGTGGTGTGGTAGCTGGCTTTATTAACCTAATGGATCAAGCTCCAGAACGCTTTGACATGATTTTTACCAGCGACCAAGAGCATTACATGAGCTTGCCTGGTTTGTCGGTGTTGATTGGAGGAATGTGGGTCATGAATATTTCGTATTGGGGCTTTAACCAATATATTATTCAGCGAACTCTGGCTGCGAAAAGTTTAAAGGAAGGGCAAAAAGGGATTGTTTTTGCTGCCTACCTAAAACTATTAATGCCATTAATCGTTGTATTACCCGGAATAGCGGCGGTGGTTTTGGCTCCCAGTCTTGCTAGACCTGACCAAGCTTATCCTACAATGATGCAGCTTATGCCTATCGGTATAAAAGGTTTAGTTTTTGCTGCTCTGATTGCCGCCATCGTTTCGTCACTGGGGTCAATGACCAATAGTATCGCGACTATCTTCACGATGGACGTGTATTCGCAGCGAATGCCAAATGAATCCCAAACTCATTACGTGACCGTAGGGCGCATTGTTAGTTTCACTTCGTTACTACTTGCGATGATTTGCGCAAAGCCTCTACTTGGACAGTTTGATCAAGCATTTCAGTACATCCAAGAGTTTACCGGCTTTTTTACGCCAGGCATCGTTGCAATTTTCGTAATGGGTATGTTTTGGAAAAGAGCCACTGCGACATCTGCGTTGATAGCCGCGATTGGGTCGGCTTCTCTCTCACTGCTACTCAAGTTCTTTGTCCCTCAACTTCCGTTTATTGACCGAGTTGGATTGGTGTTCGTTCTATGTGTTGTTTTGCCAGTTCTTGCGGTATTATTTTTTAAGGGAGAAAAGCAAAGAAACGCAGTTGATTTAGATGGTATCGATTTTTCCACGACAGCGGGTTTTAATATTTCGGCGGTGGGAGTGATCCTAATTCTTTGTGCCTTGTATTCGGTATGGTGGTGATTTGGGTCTGAAGCGTGTGCATGAATTGAGAAAGCTATTGCCAACTAGCTGCGTTATACTCGCTAGTAATATCATGGTTTTGTTCTCAACGTAGAATGGCGTCTCATACTTCCTTGTACCTAACCATTAAATTAAATTTGGTTGGTGTTCCCATTATGCTCAATAATGACAAAGTAATATTTTTCGCCTTGATGACTGGCGCATTCACATTATTCTCCGTCTCAAGCTTTGCAGAAACTCATAAAAGTGTGTCCGATAGCCTCAGCGAGTGTTCATCTTATAAGGATGATTCAAAGCGACTAACGTGTTACGACACTCTGGCAGCCTCACATGCCGAAAGCGCTCCTAAAAACGCTGAGCAGGCGCGCGAGCTACCAAAGAACCTTGGCGGTGGCAAATTTGATGTTAGGGAGAAAACCCAAGTCCAGAGTGTTGGCGCAGTGAAGTCCTGCCAGAAATCTCAGGATGGAAGATGGTTTTACATATTCGAAGACGGGCAGGTTTGGAAGCAGGTTGACAGAGTAAAACGGCGTTATAAAGATTGTAAATTTAACGTAACAATAACCAAAGATGGGTTTGGTTACAAAATGCAAATCGCTGATCAATCATCAACGATTCGGATTAGACGTCACAGATAGGCTTCGCTTAAATCACTAGTTTCTATTCATTATATTTTTGAAGCTACTTCAAAACCCTCTCGTATCGCGCGTTTCGCATCGAGTTCGCCAGCTAACTTAGATCCACCAACTAGATGGGTGGTGATATTGGCGGCTTCCAGCTCTTCAAGTAAATCTCGGCGCGAGACCTGGCCTGCGCAAATCACGACATTGTCGCATTCTATTACTTGCGGCTCCCCACCTTGAATGGTGAAATGTAAGCCTCGATCATCGATCTTGGTATATTCCACTCCTCGAACCATTTGCACGCTTTTCATTTTCAACGACGCGCGATGTATCCAGCCAGTGGTTTTTCCGAGTCCAGCACCCATCTTTCCATCCTTGCGTTGTAACATTGTAATCTGTCGAGCCGACGGTTCTGGGTCTGCGTGGCCATAGGCTCCACGGTCGCGATAACTCGAATCGACTCCCCACTCTTTATTGAACAGTTCAATATCTAAGCTCGGTGAAGTACCTTGATGAGCCAACAATTCGGCTACGTCAAAGCCGATCCCGCCGGCTCCAATGATAGCCACTCGTTTACCTACC
>CAYQVT010000099.1:0-12465 GCA_964420885.1 uncultured Gammaproteobacteria bacterium | reverse complement strand
TGAAGATGGAGCGCTACCCAGAGTGTTTAAAGCGAAGTTTGGGCAACCTCCGAGAATGTCGATAGCGCTGCAGGTGTTTACGGCGATTGCATTGGTGCTAATTGCTGACCTTCGCAGCTTATTGTCTTATTTAGGCTTCACTTTGTCTTTGTGTTTAGCCTTAGCGGTCAGTAGCTTATTTGTCCGTCATTGGCGTTTTAATGAGAAACCAATGTCTCGTTGGTATCCCGTGGCGCCAACGATTTTTGTTTCTTGCACTGTCTTGTTTTCGGTGCTATCAGCTGTTCACAATCCGACGCAGTTTTACGCTGCTATTCCGACAGTTATTGCCGGTTGTATGGCGTATCTAGTGTCGCAAAAATTTAAAGGTCAAGAATGAAAAAATTAGTTGTGATTACATTGATGAGTAGTTTTCTGCTGTCGGCGTGCGTGTCCTTAATCACTCCAAAGGTACAAGCCGATGTGGCCAAGCTGAAGGCTGGTCAGTATTCCCTGGACTCAACTCACGCGACCTTACTGTTTAAGATCCAACACCTTGGTTTATCAACTTATGTCGGTCGATTTAATGAATTCGATGCGTCTCTGGAATTCGACCCGAGCAATATTGCCGCGGCTCGACTGAGCGCTGTGATCGAAATAGATTCTTTGGATATAAATGATGAAGGTTTGAAAGATGATTTGATGGGGCGTTCATGGTTTAGGCAAGCCGAATTTCCCCAAGCGACGTTTGAAAGTAAGGCGGTTCGTCCGATCAGTGAAACAGAATTTGAATTCACCGGCATATTAGATTGGCGAGGAAAGCAAAAACCGATCACCGTATCAGCAACGTTCCATGGCGGCGCCAACAATATTCTGAATGGTAAATATACTCTTGGTTTTTCGGCCGAAGGCTCTTTCTCACGTAGTGAATTTGGTATGGATAAGTTCGTGCCTTTAGTCGGCGATGAGATAACCATCGAAGCTCACGCTGAATTTTTGAAAAATTAGAGTAACCGAAGGCACTGGTCTAGTGTGTTTATAACACGATTAAACTTATTACTAAGTAAATCACAGAGGCTAAGCCGGCGGCAATCAATGCTAATGGAAGTTGTGTATTTACATGGTCCATTAGGTCCGTTCCGCAGGCCAGCGATGATAAAATTGTGGTGTCAGAAATAGGTGAACATTGATCACCGAATACAGCGCCGCCCATTATAGAGCCAAAGCACAATAGCAAATACGTGGGGTCTTGGGATAATACTAATGCTAGAGGCAAGGCGACTGGAAACATCACCGCGTAAGTCCCCCATGATGAGCCGATCGAAAAAGCCACGAACATGCAGATTACTAGTAATAGGCTAGGCAAGATATAAGGCCAGTTCATCAGAAAACCCGACGTGGTTTCGATAACATAATTAGCCGTGCCTAGTTTTGAAGAGACGGTAGCCAAGGTCACTGCAAGCCCCAGAACCAAAGCTCCGATGGTTACGCCTTTAATCCCTTGAACCATTGCGTCGAAAGCATCTGAGATTTCCATTCCGCGAACAATACTGCAAACGAAGGCAACGACCACGGCTGCGCCAAAACCTTCGAAGACCATAGGGCTACCACCACTGGCCCACGGAATAATACAAAAACCAAGCAAAACTAGGATTGGTGACAAGAAATCGATGATCGAAGGAACGTAACCATCAGGTAACTGCGATTCGGTTAATTCGGATGCGGCCATGGGCTGGGCACCCGCGGCATCCAGCTCGCCGGTGGTGGTAACACGGTTTACGACTTTTGCCATGGGTGTAGCGAACAAAGGTAAGCGGCCAAGTGAGAACAATAGCGTCATGCTCACTGCAATCCATGCATAGAAATTAAACGGAATGGCATATAGAAACATTTTGATCGCTGCTTCTTCGTTAGCGATGAGCGCGCTCAATGGTTCAATTGTGATTAAACCCGCAACATAGACCGGCCACACGTTGAACGGGATGATCGTCGCTACCGGGGAAGCAGTTGAGTCGACTACATAGGCGAGCTCTTCGTGTGCTACGCCATGTTTGTCAGCAATTGGTTTGACCGTGGTGCCGGTTAAAACGGTGCTGATGGTTCCGCCTTGGTGAAATATAATACCCATCACCCAAGTAAACACTTTGGCCGATGTTCGCGAGTTAACAAACTTCTTTGCCAGACTTTCGGCAAAAAAACGAGCCCCGCCGTTGCGATTCCACAAACCAAGTAAACTACCGAGTGCCCATAAGTAGACTAATAACATTTGAGCGTAGTTTTCACTGCCCAGACTGGGTACGAGAAACGCTTTTATGATATTTAACTGGCCAGAGACTAAGCCTCCCGCGAAAACTCCAAACAGCAAAGCGAGCAATACATTTCGGGTTAAAAAACAGACAACAATTGTAAGCGCCGCTGGAAAGAGCGACCATAGACCATAATGGTCTTGCGCATCGTTGGGTCGCAGAAACCAAATGGTTGTTGCAACAAGGATAACGAAAATAACTTGGGTGACAGCACGTCGGTTGATCATGAAATTTGCTCTTTTTGTTTTGATCAGTTTAGCAATTTTTCGATCGCGATTGGTGAGTTCTATTCGCTGCGTTTACGCGTGTCTTGGATAAGGCGAAGTAAATCAGCCGTGGCTTTAGCATCACTCAGAGCTCGATGGTGGTTTGATAGGTCGATATCAAAGTGTTCGGTTAATGCGCTCAAGCTGTATGACTTCAAGCCCGGAAAGACTTTACGAGATTGACTGACAGTGCAAAATTTGGGCTTTCTAAATGGTCGATTAATCGATTCAAATGCCGCTTTGATAAACCCGTAGTCAAAGCCGACGTTGTGTGCGACAAATATTGCACCATCAAGTTGCCTCTCTAGTTCATCGGCTATTTCGGCAAAGGTGGGCGCCGTGGCCACCATTGAATCATCGATGCCGGTGAGCCTGGTTATATGTTTGGGAACATGGCGTCTTGGATTAACCAAGGATGACCACTCACCGATAACGTCGTTGTCGCGCACTTGTACAACAGCGATTTCCGTTATGGCATTGCCGCCCTTTCGGCCACCAGTGGTTTCTATATCAACAACTGCGTAGACTTGTTCAGAATTGCTTGCCCAGTCGACTTGCGTGAGTGTGACATCGAGCCCTGCGTCTCTTAGTCGACTAATACTGACTAATTGATTTGGTCTTAAGACGTCACCTGGTGCCTTTATCTCCTCAAAGCGAAGCTGCTTATTCTCGATCACCATTAGATCGGGATAACCGTCTTTTGTATGATGATAATTTAAAGCCATGCGTTTCAATACTCTAGCCAATTCCTGAGTGTTGTTGGTGTTAAGTGCAGGTCGGATAGAATCCAGTAGACCCGAAGACCAGATAAAAAGCCCGTTAGGCGTTCCATAATGAGTGACTGAGCAGTGAGTCAATTCTCGAAGCAATTTTTTTGGGGAGTCGAATTGCGCTAAACGTTGCTCTATTTTATTTTTCTGAAAAGTATAAAAACTATTGTCCTTTAGTTGGCTTGGTAATCGATCAAACTCAGAATACTGCGTTTGATTAGGACTGAATAATAGGTCCCAAAAGGTGAGCCCGAACAAAATCCGCCAAAATTTATTCTCGGTAAAAAACGCTTGATATCCAATTTTTCGATAATGTTCTATTACACCGATTTCTACGTCGTTAATAAACGCTTCATCTATTGTCACCGTTTGAGATGATTCTCTCAATAAGTCTGTGAACAAACTTGTGCGTCGTCCTTGGTATTTGCGTGCGTAAAAATCTTCGATAAAGATCTTGGAAATAGGAGCAAGTTCTTGGTCTTTTAAACGAAGTAATTCGACTTTCAACTTATCCTTGTCAAAACGCTTATGCGTTTCTCGAACCCATTTTTCCAACGCCATTGGGTCGTTGGATTTTTTCCATAATCTAAGAGCTTTTTCGGGATCGGATTCGAGGAATTCGTTCCCCACTCTAACAAGTAATCGATCCTGGGTTTCCTGCGCGCTGTGCCCAACTGCCTGACTATTAAGTAAGTACTTGGCAGTATCTTCTTTTAAGGTGCTAGGATTTTGAATAAAATCTCGACGACGTTTTTGTAACTCGAAGGTATTCTGAGCTTCTAATTTATTACCAAAGCGAGCGATTTTTTTCGCGTTCTTTCGAGTTTTTATTAAGCCCAAATCGCGCATGGCAAACTGCTGAAACCGGTTTCTAATATCACCGAAAAATAAGAACAAAACATATTCTATTAATTCTTGCCTTTGCTTGACGATATGCGCGGCTAGTAATGGCGCGACACATAATTCCTGACCATCCAAATGTTGTCGAGCATGACCGATTAATTCGATCTTAGTGGTCGATGATTTAATTTTTATGGGTGCATATTCGAGGCTTTTTGCGAGTTGGGCTTTAGTTAATGTTTGCACCAGTTCGAACCAATCTTCTGCGTTCGTGTAACGCACATAATTATTTGCCTCCAATTCTGCGATTGCGCTTTCGAGCGCGTTTATTTCGGCGTAGTTAAGCGAGCTTATTTTGATAAAATCGGGCTTACGAGTCAGGCAACGCACTAAAAGACATTGAGCGTCTAAACTTAGAAATTTGATGCCCTTAAGGTATTGAGTATGTTGGTCATTAAGCAGATCAGAACACTCATGTTCTACAAAATCAAAGAGTTCGTTTGCATGATCTAAGTAATATTTTGTTGGGAGAGTCTCTAGCATGCTTGTCATTAAGTAGCGGTGTAGGTAATCGCCGCTCGCTTGCGATGATAACTATTTTGAGTATGTTGCTAAATTAATAGTGAGCAAGTCTCGAAGATGCAGACATGCTTAACAATTAAATACTGTTATTAAAAACAGTATTTAATTGTTAAGCTATTGTCAAGTGCTCTATCATGCGCTTACACTGCAAGATCATCTATCGAGAGCCGACTATGAAAAAAATTGTTTTACTTTGCGTCTGTATATTGTTTATGAGTGCATGTACGTCCAATACGCTCAAGACGACCCTCGATAAAGACACAATGGTCTCCAATCGGTATGAATTAAGCGATAACTACGCGAACCACCGTTTGCAGCAGACCTTAGTGCCGACCTCGGGCGGTAAGCTCAGCGTAATCGACGTTGGGCAAGGCCCCGTCTTAGTCCTGATACACGGCGTACCAACATCGTCTTGGTTATTTCGAAAGATGATTCCAGATTTACAAGAAGACTTCAGAGTTATTGCAATCGATCTGCTGGGTTTCGGTGGCAGTGATAAACCGGAGGCGACACTGGAAAACTATTTGCCGATTGCGCAAGCGAACTATGTTCATCAAGTGTTAGAAGCTCTGGATGTGGAAAACTATAATTTGTTGTTTCATGATATGGGAGGCTTAGTGGCTTGGGAAATGCTTCGTAAGGACATCTCGATGAGTAACAATGTCCGAAGCTTAACTATTTTAAATACCATTATTTCCAAAAAAGGGTTTGAATATCCCAAAGTAAAGAAAGGTGTGCTGGCTAAAACCATGAGTGAAGCCTACTCAAGCAAGCTATCGAGTGCAGCGGTGCTTAAACTGACCTTTAAAAACATGGGCCTTAGTTCGAACAAACAACTTAGTGAAAAGGAGTGTTTTGGTTACGTTGCCCCAATGCGTGAAGGCGCAGATTCGGCGTTGTACGAATTCTTTACAGGGTTTGATGACGCTCGCTTCTCTCGCCTGGAGTCGAACATTGCCGCATTGGCGGACTTTAACGGACGCAGTCAAATTTTATGGGGAGGCCAAGATAAGGTATTGACGGTCGACCAATTTCCACAATTGACTAAATCCTTAGCCGTAAATGTCGAGGATATTAAGGTTTATCACAACAATTCGCATTTCCTACCAGAAGAAATTCCAGACGAATTGAATCGGAAAATACGGGGCTTTATCCTGGAGAACGACAGTAAATGAAGGCATAGGTTACGACGGGGCGGTCAACTACCCAAGCGAGCAATTTTAGAACGGTGTTTTTCCACGTTCATCGTTCTAAGTCACCGCTTACTAGTACAGTGACAATTGCTAATATGCGTTATTTTTGAATTCCATCTTATACAATGAAACCTTCTAATAAACCCTAGGCGCTATTATAGATCTGAGGTTGAACGAGATCCTTTCGTTTACATTTTGTACTATAAGACAAACTGCGTGCTTTCGAATAAAGCAGTCCAATTAAAGCCGATAATTTAAGTAAGCCTCCAAATAGAATTTGGGAGATTAACTTCGACCGTGGTAGAGGGTGATGCGTTTCCAGCTTCTCCAACAACGGTTACAACATTGTATGTTACGCCGACTACTTACCTCGCCTAAATCGTACTGTAAAGTCAGTGCACTAAATCACTATCACATGGTAATGTTCGAAAAAATATAAGAATAGGCAGTCTCATTTTGTCCCATATATTAAAATCGCAGAAACAGGCGACTGTTTATGGTTTAGCCACCGTGCTTTGTTGGTCAACCGTGGCCATTGCCTTCAAGCTTAGTCTTAATTATTTGTCGCCCTTACAGCTGATCTTGTTGGCATCAATGGTGTCGTGGGTGTTTTTGTTGACTATTTTGTTCGCCCAAGGCCGTGTGCTTGAGCTTTTTAGCTTGGCAAAGGGAGACTACGGCTGGTCGATCCTTTTCGGTTTAATGAATCCCGCACTGTATTATTTTTTGCTGTTCTGGGCCTACGACGCCTTGCCTGCGCAAGAAGCGCAGGCTTTGAATTACAGTTGGGCGATAGTGATGACATTGCTAGCGGTTCCGCTTCTAGGGCAACGTTTGAGCCGATATGACGTACTTGCTGCCCTACTGTGCTATCTAGGTGTTTTAATGATCGCCACTCGTGGTGATGTCATAGGGCTAAACTTTGCTAATCTAGAGGGAGTGATGTTCGCGATAGCGAGTACCGTTATTTGGTCTTTGTACTGGATTCTGAATCAAAAAGATCAAAGAGAACCAATCGTTGGTTTGTGTTTGAACTTCACTTTTGCTTTACCGGTGCTTCTCGTTGTTGCTCATTTTTCGGGGCAATTGAGTGCTCTGTTTAGTTCTCCGTGGCAATCCATTGTTGGTGCTTTTTACGTCGGTGTGTTTGAAATGGGTTTGGCGTTTATTTTGTGGTTAAAGGCGATGAAGATGGCCGAAAATACAGCGCGAATTGCCAATTTGATTTTTATTTCGCCGTTCCTATCGTTGATACTAATAAGTGTATTTCTCAACGAAGTAATACTTTTTAGTACCTTACTCGGTTTATGTTTGATTATTTCGGGCCTAGTATTGCAACAACTTTATGCGAAATCGCACTCCCCTGTGAATGGTGAATGAATACTTAAATAAACAGCAACTTGCTAAACAATAATTTATGCTTGGCGTATGAAAAAAGACACAAAACTGATATCCGTCGGGCGCAGTAAAAAATACACCGGTCCCGCCGTTAACCCATATATCACACGGGCCTCAACAATTGTGTTCGATAGCATGTCTGAAATGGCTAGCTCCGGCAGAAGTAAAGCTTATGAATTCAACCACGGTAATGAAGCCTCTGAGTTTTACGGGCGCCGCGGTACGTCAACTACTTTAGCCTTTAACGACGCCATGTGCGAACTCGAAAACGCCGCAGGGAGTTATGTTTATTCGTGTGGCACAGCGGCGATAACCAGCGCATTGTTGTCTTTTTTAAGCGCTGGGGATCATTTGTTAATGGTTGACTCCGTGTATGAACCAACCAGAGACTTCTGTCAGGGTGCTCTCAAGCGTTTGGGGGTTGAAGTAACTTTTTACCACCCCTTGGCAGGTGCCAATATTGACAGCTTGGTACAAGACAATACTCAGGTTATTTTTTTAGAATCTCCAGGTAGCCTGACCATGGAAGTTCAAGACGTGCCCGGTATTGTTGAGGTAGCACGAAAACGTGAAATCGTTACCATGATTGATAACACCTTCGCGTCACCATTTAATTTTAAGCCTTTAGATTTTGGTGTGGATATTTCGATTCATTCAGCGACCAAATATATTAATGGCCATTCAGATATTATGCTTGGGGTAGCCAGTGCCAACGCGGCGCGATGGCCGCAACTCAGAGACCGCAGTTACGAGCTTGGTCAATGTGCGTCGGTGGATGATATCTACACCTCGCTTCGAGGTTTGCGCACTTTAGGTGTTCGAATGCGAGAGCATGATCAGAATGCGATGTTGATTTCACACTGGCTAGATCAACACGATTTGATTGAGCGTCTATTGCACCCAGCTTTTGAATCTTGTCCTGGTCATGAGTTTTTTAAGCGCGATTTTTCGGGTGGGAACGGTTTGTTTTCATTTGTTCTAAAAGAGGCGAATCCTAAGGCAATTGCCGCGATGGTGGACGATATGATGTATTTTAAAATGGGGTTTTCATGGGGTGGCTATGAAAGCCTAATCTTGCCGATAGGGAGTGCGCCTGCGAAACGAACGGTGGCACCTTGGCAGTTTAAGCACAGAATCGTGAGGCTGCACATCGGTTTAGAAGCCCCCCAAGATTTGATAAACGATTTAAGTACTGGCCTTGAGCGATTGAGAGGGGCATTGTAATGCCTGAATGGCTAACTTTATTGCCCGCTACCGTGGCGATTGCATTTGTACTTTGGCGTAAGGAAGTTGTCGCCGCTTTAATTTTAGCGGTGTTTACCTCCGAATATTTGCTGAGTATTCAGTCTGGTAATTATTCTTTATTTCACGGCTTTATACAATCGATTGAAAGAGTTGTGACCGTTTTTACCGACGCGGGCAATTCAAGAATCTTGCTCTTCAGCATGTTGATTGGTGCGGTTCTGGCTTTTATGCGCTTCTCTGGTGGAGTTGACGCCACCGTACAAAAGATGGTCAATAGTGGCTTAGCGAGTAGTGCCAGGCGCACTGGTTTGATGACCTTTTTTACCGGTGTGGTGGTATTTATTGAATCGAATTTGAGTGTTCTTACCGCCGGTATTGTGTCGCGTGGTTTATTCGATAAATTTAATATGAGTCGAGAGCGCTTAGCGTACATTATCGACAGCACGTCTGCGCCCGTTTGTATTCTGATCTTACTCAATGGCTGGGGCGCGTTTGTACTTGGAATTATCACACCGTACGAGTTGGAGCAATCGGCGGTGAGTATATTGTTAGCTACCATACCGTTGAACATCTACGCTATTTCTACTTTGGTGGTGGTGTTTTATACAGTTTGGACAGGAAAGGTATATGGGCCATTGGCTAACACCGAGAAGCACCAAAACGATTCGTCGCTGTCTCAAAGGCGAGATGAGGTGAGTATTAAAGATGGGCGCGCGCGCGATATGCTAGTGCCTTTGGCAGTGATTGTACTGGGTATGATTGGTTTTATGGCGTGGACAGGTGACGGCAATTTGATGGCGGGCAGTGGTTCATCGTCGGTGTTGTATGCGACCATCGCAGCATTAATCGTTTCGTTTTTGATGCTTATCAATCAGTCTCGATTTTCCCACCGGCAGCTTGTGGATGAAGGTTTTAAAGGCGTATCAGAAATATTGCCTCTGGTTGCTATTTTATTGTTATCAATCGCTTTGGGAGCCAGCGTCAAAGAATTAGGGACAGGCGTTTATATATCCAGTTTAGTCGCCGATTATCTGCCTTTGTTTTTAGTTCCGGCGGTAATTTTTATTGCTGGTGCTTTTGCCGCTTTTACTACAGGTACTTCTTGGGGTACGTTCGCCTTACTCGTACCAATTGCCATGCCAATCGCAATCAACTTAGATCTGCCCCCATCGCTGCTACTCTCTGCCGTACTAGGTGGAGGTGTGTTCGGTGATCACTGTTCTCCTGTGTCCGATACCACGGCTGTATCATCGTTGGCCGCAGGCTGTGATATCCTTGACCATGTGAAAACCCAGCTACCCTATGCCTTATTTTGCGCAGCGATAAGCATCGCTGCCTATATCGTTATGGGTGTAGTAGCGGTAAATTAAATGTCGCAAAGATACTGCCTGATGCCGACATTAGCTGGCATCTTGCCAAGATGATCTTTTATATTCCAAGAGTGTGAGGTCGATATGAATACCCCGGTGATACTAATATTGTGGTGCATATTATTTCTAATGTCATGGCCACTCGCCATTCTTGCCTTAGTTATGTGGCCATTTATCTGGTTATTAAGTTTGCCGTTTAGGCTGGTCGGCGTGGCATGCGGGGCGCTCTTTGCCTTGCTAAAAGGCTTGCTTTACCTGCCCGCGAGAATACTAGGGTGGCGGCCGAGTTCAGCCAAGCAAGCCTAGATCTTTTGTTCTATGAGGCTCGTATATCAAGATTACACAGCAGGTATGGATTTGGTTGATGCTACTGACCATTTTAGAGCAGCAAAAAGCGGCGGCTGAATTGTCAAATAAAAAGCCCGCTGCCTAATAAAAGGAAGCGGGCCATATTAAGAGTTTTGTAATTTGGTTCTAGAAGTGAAAATTTACACCGATATTAAACGAATCAAAGTCAAAATCACCTTCTTGTGTGGTGGTCGCTAAGCCACCAGGGCCGCCACCTAAACGTGAAAATTGCACGTCGTCAACATCGGTGGTCGCGTACTCAACGAAGACGCCGATTTGTTCAGTGACTGAGTATTCTAGACCTGCTCTAAGTTCCAGAGCGGTTGCACTATCGCTACCAGATGCGAACGGAGGTCGAGCTTGAAAGCCTTGTCCGACCGAACCACCGTAGCGAGCGTCGACTTCAAGATCTGTTTCGCCGATACCTACACCCACGTAAGGTTTGAAATCGCCAAGATCGAACTTGTAGACCGCACGAGCTAAAATGGTCTCGATTTCAAGCGAACCTTCAGCTGTGCCAGCTGCAGATGAGAAATTGTTATTCATGAACTGAATGTCTTCGATATCGTGGTCAGAATTGTTGTATGAAAGCTCTACACTTAAGGTGTTGCCATTAGCTTGAGTTAATACATTGCGACCTAGATTGATACCAAAACCTGTTTCGTCATCGCTGCCTAGGTTTAGTAATCTCGAAGCACCACCTACTTGAGCTGTGCTGACAGTGTCTACAGAATCTAAATCAGTTTGGTTTGCACTGATGCCGACGTACCAATTAGTGTCAGCGGCGTGTGCTGATACGCTTACGCTGGCGGCTACTGCTAGAGCTACAAGTGAACTAGCTTTGATTAATGAGTTTTTCATTGAGGGTCTCTCCAAAGTAAAATATGTTAAAGTTGTGCTTAAATTAAAATTCTTACGGCTTAAGTGTTTGCTGAACTCGAGAAGGTTCAAATATGAAACACAATTAATTAATTGTTCTTAAACTCTATAAATAACAATGCTTTGCGCTAGTTAGAGATGACTGTCCTTGTTAAAAGCCTGCATTTTTTTGCATTAATAAACCTTAAGGAAATAGAAGTAATGAATGCTAGAATTTCGTCCCCTGAGGGCATCATTCACCGCTTGCTTGGCGGAGTGTGCAGGGTGTTTCTGAAGCTAAATGATCTTAACTAAATCACAATTTGAACATTTGTCGATGTTGCTAGCATGGGTGGAGAATGACGATCATCTACTGCAATGGACGGGCCCGGGCATGCGATACCCAATGACGACCGATACCTTATCTCAGGCTCTCTATTCATCTGGATGGCCGGGGTTCTCATTGGTGTCAAGCAATGATGAATTACTCGCATTTGGGCAATATTATTTGCGTTTGGGGCGTTGCCATTTATGCCGATTAATTGTCTCTCCAAAGCATCGGGGTAAAGGCATTGCGCAACGGTTGTTGATGCTGCTTTCGGATCGCGGTTGCAATGATCTAGGAGTGAGCGGGTGTTCTCTATTTGTTCATTGTCATAATCATGCTGCAATTAACGCGTATCACAAATATGGCTTCGTTGTTGAACACTATTCACAGCCAGACTCGATCAATGATTGCTTATATATGGTGAAATCTTAGTAGAGTTTCGATGCAAGTTTTAGGGTTAACTCGTGGGCTGAAATTACTTCACAACCCTGAGTATTTTGCCCGCACCAAAGAGGTGAGAAGTCTGATGACCCACGTGTTTCATATGCAGTTCGTAGTTTTGACATCGTCACCGCTGCCAAGGGAAAATCAGGTGCTTTGAGGTTGATTGGACCTAGCTCATTGATGGCACGGTTAACAATACCACGCGCTGGCTGGCCGGTGAAAATATTAGTCAGTACGGTTTCTGGTGAATCTTTGCGAGTCAGTTCTTTTCGATGCAGTGAGCTTGTTTTTGCTTCCTCACAAAGTAAGTATGCGGTGCCAATTTGAACCGCTAGTGCCCCCTTTTCGATGGTGTTGTGTACGTCGCTCGCGGTACTGATTCCACCCGCAGCTATTACTGGTAAGCTAACCTGCTGAAGTATATTAGGGAGCAAGTGGGTGGTCGCTGATTGCGTTCTTATATCTGTGCTTAAGAACATGCCCCTGTGTCCTCCAGCCTCAGATCCTTGAGCGATAATAATATCGGCTCCATTGGCCT
>CAYQVT010000098.1:0-12521 GCA_964420885.1 uncultured Gammaproteobacteria bacterium | reverse complement strand
CGAGGCTATGAACTAGCGCTGGCCTCAGGAGTCAGCACCGTAGCAATGGTGTTATACGCAAGCGATGGCATGGCATTGAAGAACGTCAAAATGTCCAGAGCCCAAGCCGATGATGTGACGATGAAGATTCTCGAACGCTCAAAGCAAGATGGCGTCACCGTAATCGCGACCATCTCAGTGGCGTATGAATGCCCTTTTGACGGGCCAAGCTCTCAGGATGTGGTGCGCGCTTCAAGTGAAAAGTTTTTAAATGCGGGCGCCTCACAAATTGTAATTGCCGACACGATTGGTGCCGCCAATCCGTCTCAGGTCTCGAGTTTGATGCGACAGCTTGCGAGCGACAATGGTGCAGCTCAATTAAGCTGTCATTTTCATGATACTCGAGCTTTAGGCTTGGCAAATGTCTACGCCGCAGTAGAAGAAGGCATACGGCATTTCGACGCCTCGATTGCGGGTTTAGGCGGCTGTCCCTTTGCCCCTGGGGCTACCGGTAACGTCGCCACTGAAGATGTGGTAATGATGTTGCACAGTATGGGGTATGACACCGGCATAGACTTGAATAAACTGATGTTTGCGTCTGATTTAGTTGAACAGCTTACCGGCTCAGCACCGGGTGGCCGTGCTAAATCTTGGTTAAAACCGTTATTGGCTACGGCTCAGGCTTGAAGAGCTAGCCATGAGAGAGTGTTAGTGAAATGGACTTAGAAAGAATTGACAGTGGTTTAGGCGAAAAAACGGCGCTGGTACTAATTGATATGATTAACGCCTTCACCGACCCTAATTGCGCATTGGGGACAGATTGCCCCAGCGTTATTATGGCAAATCAAGAATTGCTCGAAGAGTTCAGAGCACGAAAGCTGCCTATTTTTTTCACCACAGTGGCGTATGACAATAAAAATCAAGCCACTGTCTTTCGGCAGCGTGTTCCAGCGCTTGAGGTATTGCAAGCGGGTTCTTATTGGGTGCAAGTCGATTCCAGGCTGGCTTTAAAGGAAGGTGAGGTTTTGGTGGTGAAACAGTTCGCGAGTGGGTTTCATGGCACTGATTTAGATGAGCAACTCAAAAACTGTGGTGTTGATTCGATCGTTGTCACGGGTTTAACAACCAGCGGGTGTGTACGGGCGAGTGCGGTTGACGGCTTGCAATATAACTATAAGGTGGTCGTCTCACGCGATGCAGTGGGTGATCGAAATAGTGAAGCCCATAAGGCAAACATATTTGATCTCAATGCTAAGTACGCTGATGTACTTGGCAATACTGAAATAATTCAATTATTAGAACAACAAAGATAATCCACCAGTACCGGAGTACAGGAGTACGCGGGTCTCGCAATTTGCGTGAGATATAGCAGAAGAGCCTGGTGAGATTAGATCAAGATTAATTCCGTATTTTTCTCATTAAAATCGATTAAATTGGATAATGGTTCTAAAAAAAGGACTATATTTAGACTAGATTTTATTAAAAATAGCATATTTGATGATTGTTTAGGGATGCTGCCATGCGTTCATTTAGGTAAACTATTAGCTCCGATGTCGGAAGTTCGTAGAAATTCTGCATTAATATTCAGATAAGAAATAGCTAAGTATGCGCAATCAAGTTTACAAGTTATTTATCGACCACTCTTCTTCGGTAAGGGAACCATTTATTGATCATTTATCGGCCGCGAGTCGTTTCCCGATGCGCATGATTTTTGTTGGTTTAGCCAGTCGAGTGCACGAATTATTTCCGAGTCTATTTATTCGAACCGGCAATGATCTTGTAACCCAACTGCATTCTGAAATGATTACTCACCAAGCTCAAATTGCTGAGTGACCTAGGCTTCGATTATTCGCTCGTCAATATTTAAAAAATCCGGTTATTAAACAATACCGGTAAATACCAAGTAAACATATCATCCTAATAAGCGACAACTACGGCTTTTCTTACCTCAGCGACTACAATTGCACTTTATAAAAAAACAGTTACTGAGATGACTGTTAGCCCGGAAAAATAATACCGTGAAACTTGATAATATAGATCGAAAAATCCTAGGCATATTGCAGCATGACTCAACCGTCACAGTGCAAGAAATCGCAGGTGAAGTGGGGTTAACTAATAACCCATGCTGGCGTCGAATAAAGCGGCTTGAAGACGCAAAAATTATTGAGCGGCGAGTTGCTGTGATTAATCCAAAAGCTATTGGTCTGACCTTAACCGCGTTTGTAAGCATTAAGATAGATACTCACACTGGCGACTGGTTAGCCAAATTTGTAAGTTGTATTGACCAAATACCTGAAATCGTTGAGTGTCATAGAATGACGGGTGATGTTGACTATTTACTCAAAGTGTTAGTCCGTGATCTAGAGCATTACGATCGCGTATATCAAGACTTGATTTCGCGCCTACCTGGATTCAAGGACGTTTCAGCGACTTTTTCCATGGAACAGCTTAAACAGGGCAATGTGGTTGACGCATCGACTGCATCTGACTAGCTTGATCGGCGTCTAATTTTATAATTCACGCTACTAATTCATTACTAGTCTTTAAGGACTATTGATGATTTGCCACACCAAAACTAGCCTATTGTTAAGTCAACCTTTCCACTAATTATCGGTTGTGACGATAGAATATTGATCTGATCTATCGTCTTAACTATATATTTTTGCTCGAATTTGCCTTGTGAAACTAAAATTATGAGCTCGGTTAGCATAGAATGGTAGACGCTAAGATAAGTTGACGAGTGTCATGTCCAACCGTTCAACATTACGGTTCGGTGAGCTGGAAATTTATATTGGTATTCGCTATTCCTACTTTGCTGGATAAATAGAAGCCATTTATAGGCTAAAAAACCCCGCTCCTCGAAGAGCCGGGTATAATCAAAAATACTTGGGTAAATGATGATGGGAAGAGGAAAGTCAAGCCATACAGGCGGGTCTTGCTATTCTAGTAATGATCTTACTGCTAAGTCATTAGCATTAGCGCTAGCTAAAAATAGATTCACGACTTCGCTGGCGGCCGCAGCAAGTTGCTTATTGTTTAATCAAGCAAGCTTTGCACAGTCTATGGAAACCCCGGTCCAGCGTTTAACTCAAGGTTTAAGCGAGCGGATTGAGTTCGATGTCGAACGCTTTACCGTGAGTGGTGAAAACCCTCTAAGTGAGGCGGCAACTCAAGCGATACTCGCCCCATATCTTGGTTCAAATCGTGGTATTGATGACATAGAGAATGCCGCGGATGCACTCGAACAAGTCTTGATAGAAAAAGGCCTAAGTTTCTATCGAGTATCTTTTCCTCCGCAGGAACTTACTGACAAAGTGGTTGATTTGCTAATCACTCGGTACAAGATTGGCAAGATTAATGTTAAAGGGAATCGATATTATTCAAATAAAAATATTGAATCCAGTTTGCCCGTCTTACGTCAGGGCTCTTCGCCAAGCACCAAGGGAATTGCACGCGGTATTCGAATTGCGAATCAGAGCGGGGGTAAACGTGTTCGTGTGAGTTTAGCTCCGGGCGATGGAGACAATGAAATAGACGCAAATGTGACGGTGGTGGATCAACGGCCCATGTCTATTTCAAGCTGGATAAATAATACAGGCACCGATTCTTCAGGTGACTTTCGCGTTGGCGCGAGTGTTTCTCATCGTAATTTGTTTGGTTTGGATCATAATGCTTCCCTCACGTTCATCACGTCGCCAGAGGGCGTGGATGACCTGCAGCAGTTTGCGGCTAGTTATCGAGTCCCGTTGTATTCGTTAGGCGGCAGCGTTAATTTTGTTGCGGTCAACTCGAATGTTGATTCGGGTGTTGTTGCCGACGTGTTCGATGTTGCTGGGCGAGGTGAAGTATACGGCGTTGGCTATTCACATGTTTTATCGACCATTGGATCATACAATCATGGTCTCTCGGTTCAGATTCAAGATAAACTTTTCGACAATGATGTTGAGTTCCAAGGTCAGCAAATTCTAGAAGACGTACGCAGCCGACCTTTATCGCTTTCGTATCAAGCAAGCTGGAATAATTGGTCCGGATCGGTTTCAGCAACGAGCAATCTAAGTGGTGGTTCGTTTAACGATGCGCAGTTTTATAATCTATCTAGAACGGGTGCATCCGACGATTGGACTAAGGTGGATCTAGGCCTTGGTTATCAGTATAAGCAAAAAGAGTGGTTGTACACGGCCGCATTGTCCATTGCTATATCTAGTGATCGTTTGATCACCGGTGAACAGTTTGCCGTCGGTGGTGCGGGTAGCGTTCGAGGCCTTGACGAACGTGAGCTTAGAGGAGACGAGGGTTATCAGCTCAATCTCCAAGCTTGGGCTCCTCCAACTATCTATGGTATCCGCCCCGTAGCGTTTATTGATCTAGGGTACGTATCTAATAATGACCCAATAGAGAGCGAGTTCAGTTCAGAAGAAGTTGTCTCGATCGGATTATTACTCAATTGGAACCCCACAGGTCGCATATCGACGTCAGCCAGCTATGGTTTCTTAATTGACGGAATCGATAATGCCGACCCGACCGCCTCGGCCCCTGAGGATGGTGATGGCAAATTTCATTTTAACTTAACATACCGATTCTAATTACTGAGAGACTATTATGAAATCACACAATATAGCGCTCAGTGTACTACTGGTAGGCGCATTGTTAAGCTCGAACAGTGAAGCATCTAGCGGAACGGTTATCTTAGCGAAAGGCGTGGTAACTGCGACTGGCTCAGATAAAGCCAGCCGTGTACTTGCCAAAGGCCAGTCTGTTGAAGAAGGTGATGTTATTAATACTGCAAAGAAGAGTTTTGCGGTAATACGCATGCTCGATAACACTAAGTTGACGCTAAAACCCGGAACCACCGTTGCTCTCGGTAAATTTAGTATTGAGGAGGGCAAAGAAGAAGGGTGTATCAATTTGGTGAAAGGAGGTTTAAGAACGGTAACCGGTTTGATTGGACAACGAAAACCTGATTCGTTTCAAGTCGACACGCCCATTGCTTCGATTGGTATTCGTGGAACCGATTTTATTACTCGGATTTGTGCTGGAGACGAATGTTTGATAGACGAAGAGGAGTTGTCCTTTGGTGAATTTGGAGGTGAAGACCAGAAATCGCAAAGCGCCGAGATTGCCGAACTAATTAACGAACAATTACCAGAAGGTCTTTACGGTAGTTGCGAAACGGGCGCTATCGTAATGAGTAAGTGCGCTGGGCAGGCCGAAACCTTTGAGCTAGGAAAATGCCGCATCAATCAGCAACGAATATGCGTTGATGTTGACTTGGGAGCTGGAACCGCAGGATATACAAGTTTTGACCCGATCGGGGATGTCGCACCTCCGCAGACTACAGCGCCATCTGCAAAATCATCTGATTCGGCGTCGGAGTCTCCACAGTCATCTTTGCCCGGTACGGCACAATCGAGCGACGATAAACGATCAAATGGCGGGCAAGCAAACAACGAGTCATCTAACAACGGTCAATCTAGTCGTGGCAATACCCCTGTTGCATCATCGAAACCTGTTGTCTTAGCCAAGACTCCGCGGATTTTAAACCAAGATCCATACTTCAAACTTTCGGATGTGAGTGATGCTGATCTTGATAAAGTCGATGTGCTCCCGGACAGTCTCGGGACGGGCGGCGGAGGCGGTGGCCAATGCTCTATATACGGAGGCTAATCAGTTCAGTAAAAAGCTGAATCGATTTCGAATGAGCTACTACTAATGAGGCGAATGTGATGTCACGAAACATAAACTTATTATTCGGAAGCGCTATTGGCGTGTTTCTTGGTGTTAGTTCAGCTTTTGGCAATCCGAGTGATCCTACTGTTGTCAACGGCTCAGCAAGTTTCGAAGAATCAGGGCCGGTGCTCAACGTGACCAACACGTCAGGGACCATTATTGACTGGAATAGTTTTTCTATAGATCAGGATGAAGTAACACGCTTTATTCAGGAGTCATCTTCCTCATCAGTACTGAACCGTGTTACAGGTGGAAATTTGAGTGAAATTCTCGGAGATTTGCAGAGTAACGGCCGTGTCTTTTTGATTAATCCAAATGGGCTTATTGTCGGCGATGGTGCGGTTATTGATACTGCGGGTTTTATTGGCTCGACGTTGGATATTTCAAATGCGGCGTTCACATCGGGAGAATTATCTTTTAATGGCAATAGTGGAACGATTGAAAACCGCGGTTTAATTCACGTTAGTAATGAAGGAGACATCGCCTTAATAGCCACATCTGTCGAAAACAGCGGGATTCTAAGGAGCGAAAACGGGGACATTCTACTAGCCGCTGGACGTTCTGTTTCGGTGAGCTTTGATGGACTGCAAAACTTGAGTTTTGAGGTTCATGCGCCTGCAAATGAGGTAGTTAACCTTGGTGAGATAGTCGCCAATGGCGGCAGCGCTTCGCTGCTTGGCGGTCAGGTATCAAATACCGGCGGCATCGAATTAGTTGAAAGCGATGATGGGCGAATATTTCTACACGCTGCTGATCTCGCAGCCGTCGGCGGCAATTTGAGCTCTAATGGCGGCGACATACATATTGAAGCTCGGCAGGTAGAACTACGCCAAGCCGTGTTGGACGCAGGAGCCTATGGGCCAGTGGGTACGTCGTCGGGTGATATTTCGTTATTAGGAGATAATGTGGGTCTTTTCTCCGGCACTCGTGTCGATTCAACAGGTAGCAATGGCGGCGGAACGATTCTGATTGGTGGGGAACAACAGGGCAGAGGTCAAACTAGACGCAGTGACTTTGTATTCGTCGACCACGATGCGAGTGTCAGTGCAAATGGCGGAGTAAACGGTGACGGCGGAACCATTATTTTGTTCGCCGAAGATTCGGCGCGCGTGCACGGACAAGTGAGTGCTCGAGGTGGGCTAGATTCTGGTGATGGTGGTTTCATAGAGACCTCTGGTTTGCTGGGTTTACAAGTCAGCTCGGCACCTGATGCGGGAGCCAACAACGGCCAAGATGGTACGTGGCTAATTGATCCCTTTAATATAAGAATTACTAGCCCGGACGACATGCCGTTCGAGTTTGTGGATCTGGACGATGATGATCCCGCGATAAGTGCGTTTTCAGCCATCGGTGAGTTCGCGTTTATTACCAACGAAACCATCGTTACGGCGCTTGATTCTAGCGAAGTAATCATCGATACAGGTACCACCGGCAGTCAGGGTGGCGATATAACCATCGAAGCGGCGATTGTCACCAGTACCGGAAACGATCTAACGTTTAACGCCGCGCGCGATATTTTTGTCAATGCTGTGATTGATCTTGGCGAAGCGGACGGGGCCACACTGCAATTTAATGCAGATCAAAACGGTGATGGAGATGGGGCGACAATATTAGGCGAGGACGACGTCGATTTTGGAAACACTAGCAGCCCAGATGCTTTTCTCGCGGCCAGCAATATTGAATTCATCAACGGACTAATGCTACCCGATTCAGCGGAGCCATTTAACCTTAATGCCGAGATGATTAGTGTTACTGGCGGAGCGACTGTAAGCGGCAATTCGCTTAATTTAATGGCAAACGAAGCGACGATTGACTTCCTTACAGCGAACCCAGTGGATACTGTTGGAACAAATATTAGAGGCTCTGGCGATACCTTTGTCGAGATTGGTTCTTTAACGGTGAACGCTCCCTCAGACCCAATCAATCAAAACCAAATAGTGACCTTATCTGATGCCGAATTTGTTTTGTCAGGTGCGAGTTCGATTGAGCTATTTCCTGTCAACGAGGTTCTAGATAAAACATTG
Organism: uncultured Gammaproteobacteria bacterium; assembly: GCA_964420885.1. Taxonomy (GTDB): domain Bacteria; phylum Pseudomonadota; class Gammaproteobacteria; order Arenicellales; family Arenicellaceae; genus Arenicella. The sequence continues at coordinate 4,791 of CAYQVT010000098.1, read as the reverse complement.
GTCCCTGATGGCAACCTTGGAGCGATTAATAATTTTTTTGGCACCGCCGGGGGATCAATTCCGGGTGTCGTCTTTTTGGGCAGCGTTACAAATGAAGGAGTGCTCGATATTTTTGGTGACGGTGCTATCGGGTTTGGAGTTGATGAAGGTGGAAACCTCATTAACGACGCAATGTTAAACAATAACGGCGAGATAAATTTTGGCGGTAGTGCGGTTATCGGCATAGGTAATGCGTTTGAAAACGGGGGAGTAGTTAATATTGTGCCAGTATCGGAATTCGGTGTTTCGGGTGGTCAATCGACCGATATTGTCTCTATCTCGGGTTTTTTCGATAATTTCGGTCTTTTAAATATCAGTGCACAGCTCGATGCTAATTCACTTTTTTCTTCCGGCGAAATTCATTTTGAATCGGGTGGAATTTTGAATTTGTTCGATCCAGGGTTAGACTCAACGCCGTTTCCAGTAAACTTGGAAATAGGTCAGAGCTCTATCATTAGCGGCAATGGAACCATTAATCTCAGTGGTGAACTGGTGATTAATGATGGCGGAACTTTGTCACCAGGTGATTCACCTGGTGAACTGAATATCGTTGGTAATGTGGCTTTGTTAGATGGCTCAATTTTGGATATTGAAGTCGCTGGCCCAGACCCTATGGATTTCGATAATATTAATATCAATGGAGATCTTTCGATTGGAGGCAATCGCGAAGAAGTGCCGGTAACCGGAGCCCCAACCGACGTTTTTATTAATATTACCAATCTAAACGAATACTCTCCCGATCCCGACTTTTTACATGAATTTTTGAACGTCACTGGCACCATCTCAGACGGCGGTGGCGGTGAAAGTTTGTTTGAAGTCAATGCTAATGGGTTTGACACGGCCGCGTTTGAATTAGCAAGCAATGGACTTGGATTATTTCTGACTCTACCGCTCCCGCCTGTTGAAGAACCGCCGGTTGTAGAAGAACCGCCGGTTGTAGAAGAACCGCCCGTTGTAGAAGAACCGCCCGTTGTAGAAGAACCGCCCGTTGTAGAAGAACCACCCGTCGTTGAAGAACCGCCTGTCGTAGAAGAACCGCCTGTCGTAGAAGAACCGCCTGTCGTTGAAGAACCGCCTGTCGTTGAAGAACCACCTGTCGTAGAAGAACCACCTGTCGTTGAAGAACCACTAGTAGTCGAAGGGCCACCAGTAGTCGAAGGGCCACCAGACAATGATGAGGTGAACGGTATTATCAACGAGGTGGTGGCGATAGACTCTGCTCGCGGTAATCCACCACGTGTTTCATCACACCCAGTTCGCAGATCTTCGGAAGATGATGAGGAAGAACGAGATGATCAAATTCAAGTCTTCCAAAATTGGTGTCGGTAGCAAATGTGTGTTTACCAAGGTTTAATGAGTGTGCTGGGCTTGACCGAGCTTAATTCTAAGAAGTTTGGTTTCTACGCGCCAGCGACCGCTCTGATGGGTTTTGACTTCGAGCTTCAGACGTAAAATAGAAATAATAATAGATCAGTTTTAAGCTGAAAAAATAGGCGAGATTTACTCATACGATAGTAGGCAGTGCTATAGGAACTTTTCTTGGGGTTAGTTCGGCATTCGGCAACCCCAGTGACCCAACAGTCGTGACGGGCTCAGCGAGTTTTGAAACCGCTGGTTCTCAGCTCAATGTCGCTAATACACCGGGTGCCATTATCGATTGGAATAGTTTTTAAATCGGCCGAGATGAAATCACCCGATTTATTCAGGAATCTTCATCTTCAGCAGTGCTGAACCGTGTGACAGGGGGTAATCTGAGTGAAATTTTAGGTGATCTTCAAAGTAATGGGCGTGTTTTTCTAATTAACTCGAATGGTTTGATTGTCGGTGATGACGCGGTAATCGATGCGGCTGGTTTTGTTGGATCTACCTTAGATATTTCAAATCAAGCCTTTTCATCAGGCGACTTCGTTGCCAACGGCGGCAGTGCCGCGCTGGTAGGCGGGCACGTGTCAACTAGCGGTAGCGTCGAATTAGTCGAAAGTGCAGACGGTCGAATTTTTCTAGAGTCCACCGATTTGACAACGGTACGCGGCAATTTAAATGCTGGCGGTGCTGATATTCATATCGAAGGCCGACAAGTAGAAATACATGGGGCGACCGTCGAGACAGGCGGTGCTGGCCTTGGTGGTGATATTTCGCTATTAGGCGATAATGTTGCCATATTTGCTGACTCAAACATTGAAGCGACTGGTGAAGGTGGTGGCACCATATTAATTGGTGGTGAACGACAAGGGCGTGGTGAAACTAGGCGCGCAGAGTTTGTTTATCTGGACAGCGATGCTAGCGTTAGTGCCGACGGAGGTGTAAGCGGCGATGGCGGGACCGTCATTCTATTTGCTGAAGATTCAGCTCGAATACGCGGTCAAGTCACGGCTCGAGGGGGCATCGAATCAGGTGATGGAGGGTTCATTGAAACCTCCGGTTTAGCCGGGCTGGAAATTATTTCTACTCCCAACGCTGGAGCCGACAATGGTGAAGACGGAATTTGGTTAATCGACCCATTCGACATCACGGTTGTTCCTGGTTCGGGCGTCATCGATGTTGATGAAACGGCGCCTCCATTTTTAACGTCATTAGCGAGCGGAGCAACCGTTGGCGCGACATAATAGTTGCAGGGCTTGAGAATGGCCAAGTTATTATCCAAACTGGTGACGATCCGACGGGGATGACGACTGAACTCGGCGATATAAATATCGACGCCGACATCTTTGTTCCTATGGGTACTAACAATATATTGTCCTTCAATGCTACTAACGCGGTCAACGTCAATGCCTCAATTGACTTAGGAGTAGACTCTGGCGGCACCATTGAATTCAACTCAGGTGTCAATGGTTTTATGCCAGGCGCGATTACGGTAATAGGTGCCAACAGTGTAGGAGGGTCAGATATCTCCTTAACCGCTAGCACTATCGGTGTTCAAAACGGCTTGCAAGTTTCTGAAACTGGCAGTCCGGCACAATTGATGGCGCAATACATTTTCATTTCGGGTCTCACGGAGGTCAGTGGTGGAATGCTAAACATAATGTCAGACCGGATTAACATCTTTGGTAATTTAGACGCTATTGGCAGTACATCAACTGGTGGTGGAGTCATTGGTTTGAATGCGAATGAGGTTGTGAATATTTTCGGCCCAGTGCAAATCTTTGAAGGCAGTTTAGCGATCTCTGGAAATCAGGTAAATGTTAACGGTGGTGCTAGTATTTTTGGTGGTGATATTAGTATCGACGCAGATGTGTTTAGTAATTTTTCTGGTAATGTACAAGTCTCAAATGGTTTTCTTTCAGTCAACGCGCCAGATACTATCAACCTTAATGGAGGGCTAACTCTCGCTGGTGGTGAGGCCAATCTGAATTCAAACGGAACTGTTAATATTTCAGGAAGCACCCAAATAGCGGGTGGTTCGCTCAATTTCACTTCAGGTGCTTTTCTACAAAACCTAGTTGTCTCTGCGGACGTTGGAGAGGTTAGTATCGCTAATTTTGGCCCAGAGAGCCTTACACTAGATGCGCTGACCATCATTTCTACCGCATCGACTCAACCGGTCGCCTTTGAAGGATTTAGCACCGTGTTTTTATTGGGTAGCGGAAACCTTCAAGTTGAAGAACCGAGCTTCTTTTTTGAACAAGGTCTTTCCAATGGTGTTAATTTTAGTAGTGGTTCAGGCCCATTGCCAATATCGTTTGAAGGTAACTTTCAGCCAAGTGGTGTTGTTAACATTAGCGGAAGCGGTCGAATTGGCGTTGGTTTTTCGCGGTTTGCAAATCCGACAGGGGGTTCCTTTATAAACTTTGCTGATGGAGATACTTTCAGCCAAGGAATGGTCGATATTTCGACCGGAATTCTTCTTGGCGTCGATGGTACATTTGTTAATCTTGGTCAAGTTAACCTTAATAATAGCGGAGTTACTGATCAAGTCGCGATATTTGGTCTCCTAGAAAATAACTCAAATGGCTTCCCGAATAATTCTGGTGGTGTGTTGAACATTGGCGTTGGTGTCGATTTATTTGTAGACCAATTTTTGTTAGAAGACGGAGAGTTGCGGTTGGATGGCAGCTCGTTTAATTTTGATGCTGGTGCGAGTTTTCTGTGTTATCTGTCAGAGATAGCTCATCAATAAGCGGTGACGGTATAATAAACGCCTCTGTTTCGGTCGAGTCTGGCGGAGTCCTTGCCCCCGACAATTTTGTAAGGAATGAAGTGCTAGCTGATATTGGCGCGATTGATATTAATGGAGATTTAAGCCTCTTTGACGGCGCAATATTGGAAATTGATATCTTCGACACCGAGGCCTTCGATGTCATCAATGTTACCAATAATATTATCGTTGCCGGCCCCGGAGAATTCACGGCGCCGATGAATGCCGTTGACGTTAGACTTACCGCGTTAGATCCAGATTTTGTGCCCAGCCCATCTGACCCGCCTATCGCGTTCTTACAGACAAATAACGAATTTCTTATTGATAGTGAATTTAATATTGTTTCCGAGGTTTTCGGATTGTCTGACTTCGACGGAACCCCTGGGTCGTTTGGACTGGTTCCTGCTGGTTCATCCGCGCCGCCTGTCGAAGAACCTCCTGTCGAAGAACCGCCTGTCGAAGAACCGCCTGTCGAAGAATCACCTGTCGAAGAACCACCTGTCGAAGAACCACCTGTCGAAGAATCCACGGTTGAAGAATCTAGTGCTGATGTTGCCGCTGAAGCTGCTGCCGCCGAAGCCGCTGCCGCTGAAGCCGCTGCCGCTGAAGCCGCTGCT
>CAYQVT010000097.1:1920-12607 GCA_964420885.1 uncultured Gammaproteobacteria bacterium | reverse complement strand
TTAAATGGGTACCCCGAGATTGTTATTTGTGGGGTTGATTTAGGCGCATATGGGCAAGATTTTTGCTCAGAAGACGGTGAGAGCTTTGATCTCACCGATTTACTCAAAGAGCTTCTGGCATTGGACTTCGATGCGCAAAACCCATTTCGAATACGGTTAAGTTCGCTTGATCCACATCATATTACTGATCGTTTGATAGAGCTCTGGGCCGCAGAACCACGTATTTGCCGGCATATGCATTTGTCTCTACAAAGTGGTAATACCTTGATTTTGAAGCGAATGAAACGTCGATACAGTGCCGAACATGTTAGAGAGCGCATCGCTAAGCTGCGTAAGCGCGTGCCTCACCTTGTAATAAGTGCTGACGTAATGGTAGGTTTCCCAACCGAGACTGAAGATCAATACCTTGATACTGAGGCAATGTTGAACGATATCGAGGTCGCATTTCCCCACACCTTTTCGTATTCTGAGCGAGAGGGTACCCCTGCAGCTAGGATTCCTCATGCCAAGCAAGTACCTGTTTCAGAGCGCAAGTCGCGTAATTTACGATTGCGTGAAGCGGCACGTGAAATTCAAACTGAGCTTCGTGAATCAAGAGTTGGCATGAAATCTTGGGTATTGCCTGAGAAACCCGCTAAGCGAAACGGTTATACGATGTGCCGAGCTGAGGATTATTTGGCGGTGTTGGTTCCTGAATCAGAGGTGTCGAGAGGCCGTTGGCAACAAGTAGTCTACACCGCCGTAGAAGGTGAGTATCTAGTCGCGCAAGCTTGCTAATTATTAACATTGGCGATGTTTTTTCGTTATATGCTTATCGCTTAAAATATCAGTGTTCAAGGTTAGTATTTAAGGCGTCTAGGCGGTAGAATATGCGCCCCGACATGGGCAGCCAACAAATGGCCTACCGGTTAAATCGAACTATCAACTTATTTAAAATTTTTGGAGTCTTAAAATGACTGTCGAACGCACTCTTTCAATAATCAAGCCTGACGCGGTTGCTAAAAACGTAATCGGTGAAATCTATTCACGTTTCGAAAAAGCCGGTTTGCAAGTTGTCGCATCACGAATGATGCACTTAAGCGAAGAACAAGCCGGAGAGTTCTATGCGGTTCATAAAGAGCGACCTTTCTACGGTGATTTAGTGTCTTTTATGACGTCTGGACCGGTTCAAGTACAGGTTCTCGAGGGTGAAAATGCGATTGCAGCTCACCGCGATGTGATGGGCGCCACTAATCCCGCCGAAGCAGCTCCAGGGACGATTCGCGCCGATTTTGCCAGTAGTATCGATGAGAACGCCTGTCATGGTTCAGATGCGGCTGAGACGGCTGCTCAAGAAATCGAATTTTTCTTTGGTGCAGACGGCGTTTGCCCACGGACTCGTTAAGCGAGAACTATCGGCGATGATGGTGAGGTATTTCCTCGCCATTGGCCTAGTTTGCAAACATTATGAATGATTTAGCATCACAATCTATTAATTTAATGGGCTTGGATCGAGACGCCATGGAAGCATATTTTGCTTCCATCGGCGAGAAGTCTTTTCGTGCCTCTCAAGTAATGAAATGGATTCATCAAGTCGGCGTTAGTGATTTTAGTGAGATGACCAATCTTAGTAAAACGCTACGTGTTTCTTTGAGCGAAAATGCTGAAATTACGGTGCCCGATATCATATCTGATGATCTGTCTGATGATGGCACGCGAAAATGGTTGTTGAAGGTTCCTGGTAAGAGTGCCATCGAGATGGTGTTCATTCCTGAGGAAAGTCGTGGCACTCTTTGTGTTTCTTCGCAGGTAGGCTGTACTTTAAATTGTTCGTTCTGTGCGACTGGAAAACAAGGGTACAACCGAGACCTATCCACTGCAGAAATTATTGGTCAAGTCTGGTTGGCTAAGCATATGCTAGCCAAACAATATGATAGCGATGATCGAATTGTGAGCAATGTTGTGATGATGGGTATGGGCGAGCCACTGATGAATTTTGACAACGTTGTCTCGGCGATGAAGATCATGCAAGACGATTTCTGCTTTGGTCTATCGAAACGGCGAATAACATTAAGTACCGCAGGAGTGGTACCTAAGATTGATCAATTGAAAACGGCCTGTCCGGTGAGTTTAGCGGTATCATTACATGCCCCTAACGATGAGCTTAGGAATGTGTTGGTTCCACTGAATAAAAAGTACCCCATCAAAAAATTATTAGATGCCTGCAATCGTTACGTAGCTGATTCGGCCAGAGCTCGAATTACCTTTGAGTACGTCATGTTGCAAGGCGTGAATGACGAATTAGAACACGCGCATCAATTAGCGGCGTTAATGAAAACAGTGCCTGGTAAGGTAAATTTGATTCCATTCAATTCATTTGAAGGAATAGAGTATCAACGTTCGTCAAACTCTCGAATTAATCGTTTTCGGGATATTCTTCACAATGCCGGAACCATCGTAACGGTGCGTAAAACTCGTGGTGATGATATAGAAGCAGCTTGTGGCCAACTCGCAGGTGATGTAATGGATCGCACTCGTCGAGCGGAAAAATTTAGACAAAAACAGGCTGAAAAAATACAATAAACCCATGTTCGCATACGCTAAAAGAGTCACCTACAAGATTTATACGTTTTTCGTTTATTTTTTTATCGTCTGCGCACTAGCCGCATGTGCGAGCAGCGGCGGCACGTCAAGTAAACCCAAGACCGCGAGTGAAGCTCGAGCAAAAGCAGATAAGCAGGCCTTAATCCACACAAAATTAGCACGTGGGTATATGCAGCAGGGTCAGCTTTCTACTGCCAAAGACTCCTTGAATACAGCGCTTCGAATCAGCCCAAACCATTCTGACAGTAATTATGTGATGGCCTTGCTGATGGCGCAGTTAAAACAATACCCCGAGGCCGAACGGCACTTTTCCCGCGCGGTCTCCTCAAATCGTGATAACTCGGCAGCTGCGCACGATTTCGGAACGTTTTTGTGTCAGATTGGTAAAGGTCTAAAAGCAAAGAAATATTTTGATATGGCCGTAGCTAATCCTCTTTTTAGACGATCCGAATTGAGTTACATGCGTGCCGGTGAATGTTTGGCTAATATCGGAAGCGCTGAAGCTGAAGAGTATTTAAAGAAGGCATTGGCGATAAATCCTCGTCTAGCCCCGGCATTGTTTAGGTTAGCCCGTATGAAATATGACGCTAGGAACTACATGTCTTCAAGGGCTTATATCGAACGATTATTTGCAGTTACCGAACCGCAACCTGAGTCTCTTTTGCTGGCTTATGAAATAGAATCGACGTTAAATGCTCCAGATGTGGCCGCCGATTATAGAGCCAAACTATTAAAAGGTTTTCCTGCGTCAGAGCAAGCGCGTTCAATTCGCCGAGTAGATCGTTAGGATTGGCATTAAAGTTTGGCCCCGAGACTATCCTCACGGGGTTAACGACGGCATTGCAATTTACCACCGTGAGTGGTGAGACTTTAATTTGGGTTCGGGTTTTATAAAGGTAATACAGTGGACGAAAAAAAGAAATTAGAAGACGTACAAGATCCGCCAAAGCAAGGCAGCGGTAGCTTGCTTGCTGCGGCTCGTAAACAACAGAACAAAACGGTTGAAGAAATTGCCGACGAGTTGAATCTTTCTGTTACTCAAATTCGAACCATTGAATTAGATCAAAGTGAAGGTTTGCCAGAACCCACGTATGTACGAGGTTATATTCGCTCGTATGCGCGACTACTGGGCTTAGACGTTGATGATGTTTTGGATCATTACTTGAACCCAAACTGGCAGAAAGGAAGTCGTTTAGATGATATTCCCCGTGGAATAGGCAGCGCGAGTGAAAATGAATCGGGCGGCTTTATGACGCCTGGTAAAGTCGTGTTCTTTATCCTTGTGATTGCGATTATAGGTTTTCTCTGGCTTAGCGGGAAATTAGACAGCCTGATTGGACAGCAACAAACAGTCAGCGTACCCGACGTTGCAGCGGTGAATACGGACGATATTGATAGCTCGACGTTAGCGACAGATTTACCTGTGCTACACGAAGTAGAACTGCCAATAGAGACATCTGCCGAACAGGCTGATTCTGCTAGTACGACGGAATCAGCACCTGCTGAAAACCAATTGAATCTTAGTTTTACCGATGTGTCTTGGGTGGATATTCGTGATGGCGATGGAAACCGTTTGGCATTTAAGAATTTTGCGCAAGGCGAAGATTTGACCGTTACCGCGAACACGCCGATGAATGTGTTTCTTGGGAATGCAGCAGCAGTGGCTGCCACTTTTAATGGCGACCCGTACGATATAGTCAGGCCCAATGAAGCGGTTTTTGCGCGTTTTACGGTTGGTGAATAGACTCCGTCTGTGTCGAAACAGAAAACTTGTTGGCTCTTAAATCAGCACGCCTAAACGAACTATATTACTAAAACTTCTAAGCGCCACATGAGCAAGAAATCCCAGATCAAAGCGATTCGAGGTATGAACGACATTCTACCCGACCAGAGTTCTTTATGGCTTGAGGTGGAAGCTGTGTGCGCTCGTATTTTTGATTTATATAGTTACAATCAAATTCGTACCCCTTTGTTGGAGAGCACACAGCTGTTTGCACGCTCCATCGGCGAAGAAACCGACATCGTTTCAAAAGAAATGTACACATTTGAAGACCGAAATGGCGACAGCCTTACCTTGCGCCCAGAGGGAACGGCCAGCACTGTCCGAGCTGGGATCGAGAACGGTTTGTTTTACAATCAACAGCAACGTTTATGGTACGTTGGGCCCATGTTTCGACATGAACGACCGCAAAAAGGCCGTTATCGCCAGTTTTACCAAATTGGCGTCGAGTGTTATGGCTGGTCAACTCCCGATATCGAGGCCGAAGTATTAGCCATGATCCATCGTGTGTTCACGGAATTGGGTTTGCAACATACCCAGTTGCAAATAAACAGTCTTGGTGACAGAGACACTCGTGAACGCTATAGAGCAGCATTGGTGAACTACCTATCTGAACACAAAGATGCACTTGATGACGACAGTCAACGGCGTTTGACGACTAACCCACTACGCATCCTCGATAGTAAAAACGAAAGTATTCAGACATTGCTGACTGATGCACCGAATATTCTTGATTTTTTATCAGCTGAATCAGCCGCTGCTTTTGCAAAGCTGCAATCGTATTTAGATAAACTTGGAATCGACTATGTCATAAACCATCGTCTAGTTCGTGGTTTAGACTACTATAATGATACTGTTTTTGAATGGGTGAATGCTGATTATGGTGCTCAAGCAACGGTTTGTGGTGGTGGTCGCTATGACCGTATGGTTGAACAGCTCGGTGGGCAAGCGACACCGGGGTTTGGGTTTGGGATGGGGCTCGAGCGTTTGGTGCAAATTTTGCAAGAGCAGAATGCACCAATCGTAGCGAAGGTTAATAGTCAGGCACTTAAGGTGTTTTTGGTCTCAGTTGGCGCTTTGGCTCGAAAACAAATTATCTCCGTCCAAGCGACGTTGGTGCAAAAAGGGTTAAGAGTCCAGTGCCACATGGGCGATGGGAGCATGAAAAACCAATTCAAAAAAGCGGATAAAAGCGGGGCCTCAATTGCGGTTATTATTGGCGAAGATGAGGCTGTGGAAAAAAACGCCAGCATTAAGGTATTACGAAGAACCAATGAAGCTATTCCCCAACAAAAAGTATCGCAAAACGACGTCGCTAACATCGTGACTAATCTAATAGAATCGCTATAATGCAGGGTTTCGCCGCTAATGAATAAAAATGTTCTCAAATTCGGCGAGACTTGATTGTTGGTAACCGTGTATGTGCTCGGTGCTTTGCTATAAACAAACCTTTAATAATTATTAAACCTTACGAGATTTCCCCATGGCAGACGATATTTTTCTGACCCCTGAAGAGCAAGATGAACGTGCACGCAAGTGGCTAAAAGATAATGGCCCGGCGTTGGGACTTGGTATTGCGCTAGGGCTAGCGGCGATTTTTGGTTACGAACAGTACAAAGGCAACCTACAGAGCAATGCGGAACAAGCATCGGCATTGTATCAAGCTGCTTTGATCGAAGTTAACGATTCAAGCCTCTCGGACATCGACGCACAAGTAAAAGAGTTAAAAGAAAATTATGCCGACTCGTCTTACGCAGCTAAGGCCGCTCTTTTGAACGCAAAAAAGTTGTCAATTAATGATCTAGACGCCGCTTATGAAGAATTAGAATGGGTTGTCGAAAACGCAAATGAAGTGGGCTTGCAGCATACAGCTCGAATTCGCCAAGCTAAGATTAAGTTATCTCAAGGTGATTTAGATCAAGCAAAAGCGTTGGCCAGTTTTACTCCGGCGCAGGGCTTCGAATCCAATTATGCAGAAATATTAGGTGAGGTAAGTACCCGGCAAGGTAATAACCAAGAAGCGAGAGACTATTTTCAAAAAGCGATCGATTCATTGCCGGCAGCACAGTCAAGTTATTCTCAATTGCTGACTCTAAAAATGGATCGTTTACCCGAATTGACAGAGACAAGCGAGTTGGAATAATCAACCGTCGGTCATCAATAGTCGACGTTTATAGATTTCCTTAGGTATAAAAATAATGAAAAATTCAGCATTGATTACTCTAATAGCGATGGCATTTATGCTAGCCGCATGTGGAGGTACCAGCAAAAAAACCGATTTTTTTGGTGAAGAGCCTAAACCTCGTAAACCAAAGGTTCAAACAACCACCAAAGTAGAGAAAAATTGGCGAATCGGCCTAGGTAAGAAAATTCAGCCAGGTGATGCGATTTTGTCGCCTGTACTGTTCGGCGAAGATATTTATGCAGCGTCGGCGAACGGTCGAGTTTATAAAGTATCATCGGTAACTGGTAAGCAAATTTGGCAAGCAAAATTACAGAAAGAAGCCATTTCAGCGGGGGTTGGAGTAGGTGGTGGATTGGTTTTAGTAGGAAGTGACCAAGGTATTGTTTATGCTTTCAATCAAGAAAATGGATCGATCGCTTGGCAGGCCTCACTCAAAAGTGAGATTTTAGCGAGTCCCGTTATTGATAATGGAGTGGTTGTCGCGCGCACTGGGGATGGTAAGGTATTCGGATTGTCGTCTTACGATGGTAGTGTTAAGTGGACGATTAGTCGTCAATTGCCCAAGCTAACCCTACGAGGAGATTCTCGCCCAGTAGTAACCCAGGGAGTCGCGTTTATTGGTTTCTCAGACGGCAATATGGCGGCCTTAAGGGCAGAAAATGGAGCGGCTTTGTGGGACTTTCCTATCTCCTTTCCGCGAGGAACCAACGAAATCGACAGGCTTTCGGATGTTGATACCAATCCCTTGCTAGTAGGGGACTTTTTGTACATCAGTTCTTATCAAGAAGTTACCCATGCCCTAGATATCGCTAATCAACGAATTGCTTGGAGTAGTGATGTCTCCTCATTCCACTCACTCGCCTACGATGCAGCTTATCTATATATCACTGATAAGCTAGGTGTCGTCCATCAACTTGATCGTGCGAATGGCCAAAAAAATTGGTCGCAGCCTGCACTGCAGCATTTCGCAGTGAGTGCGCCAGTATCGGTCGGCCCTTATGTGTTGGTAAGCGAAGGGGATGGTGGTTTGTACGTACTTCGAAAAACCGACGGGCAGGTCGTTGGTAAACATAAATTGGGCTCGAAGACGATTATTGGTGAGCCGATTGTGGATTCTGATATCGTCTACTTCTTAGACAGCAACGGAAGCATGCAATCCATTAGTGTTGTTAACAAGGGCTGATCATCGTGTTAGTTGGCGTACCGCTGAGTGCAGTATTTATCTCAACAAAGCGAAGGCGCCAGTGATGATTACAAACGAATAGATTCTTAGGCAGGTAGCACAATCGTGGATGAGCAAGATATTATCGAAACCACCCCCACGGTTGAGAAGCCCAAACCGATTATCTCAATCGTTGGGCGACCGAACGTCGGCAAATCGACACTCTATAATAGGCTCACTCGTAGCCGCGATGCGATCGTCGACGACCGTCCTGGAGTCACACGAGATCGAATGGTGGGCGTCGGTCGCGTCGGAAGTTCGCCATACTGGATAGTTGATACAGGTGGAATTGAGTCCGACGATGAAGAGATTCACAGTCTGATGAAAGATCAAGTCGACCAAGCACTGTATGACAGCGATGCGGTTATTTTTATTGTTGATGGCCGTGATGGGGCGACGCCGGTTGATTTTGAAATTGCCGAACAGTTACGTCGCAATACCGGCATCAGTGTCTATCTTAGTATTAATAAAGCCGAAGGCCTCGATAAAGGAATGATTGCAGCGGATTTTTATCAATTGGGGCTTGAAACGCCAAATATCATTTCTGGTAAAAATGGAGATGGTGTCAACCGTTTGATGAATCACATTCTAAAGGAAACAGAAGGTCGGCGAGAAGCTGAAAATCGAAACTATAATATTCCCGCTGGGGTGGCGAAGCTGGCGATTGTTGGTCGTCCAAACGTCGGTAAGTCAACCTTAGTAAACACCTTGGTCGGCGAAGAACGAGTGGTTGTCTTTGATATGCCTGGAACAACTCGAGACAGTATTCACGTGCCGTTTAAAGTTGACGGCAAAGAATACGTTTTAATCGATACCGCTGGAATGAGAAAGAAATCTCGAATTGATGATCGCGTAGAGCGTTTTTCGGTGATGAAAACCTTGCGTGCGGTAGAACTCGCGCAGGTAGTTGCAGTCGTCATAGACGCTCGTGACGGCATTGTGGATCAAGATAACCGCTTGATTAACCTAGTTTTTAACAGCGGGCGTTCGCTGATGATTTTGGTTAACAAGTGGGACGGCATGGGCAAATATGATCGTGACCAAGTTCGGGCGCAAATCGACCGTAAGTTTGCACATATGGGAAATATACCAATCGAGTTTATCTCGGCGAAGTATTCAAAAGGGGTGAATGTGATCATGCCGTTGGTTGATAGGCTCTACGATAGTGCAATGACCGACATGGGTACTGGGCAGATTAACAGAATTTTGCACGATGCCGAAGAGAAACGTAATCCGCCAATGGTAGGAAATCATCGCATCAAGCTTAAGTTTGGTCATCAAGGAGGTATGAACCCTCCGCACGTCATTATTCATGGAAACCAGCTGGACAAGTTGCCTCAAACCTACGAGCGATACCTTTCTAATACCTTTGAGAGAGCGTTTGACATGGTTGGTACCAAAGTGCGATTAAGTTTTAAAACCTCAGAAAATCCATACGAACCGTCCGAAAAAGTATCTCGTAAGAGTAAAGATAAGGTTAAATATCGTGGTGGCGGTCGACGAAAAAACTAAGGTTATAGCCCCGTCAATCAATTTGGAATTAGGGTTGTTCTCGTGCTGCTCTGAGTTTATACATTGATTGCATTACCAGAGGTGCTTGTCTCCAAGGCAAGAAGTGTCCTTCTTCGCTAAGCTCGATCACTTCAATTGAGTTAAAACTTGATTGCCATTCTTTGACAACATATGCAGGGTTTTTTGGAGATACCAATTTATCTTTCTTTCCTTGCATAATAAGTACGTCAGTATCGAGCTTTGCTTTTTTTAGCTCAGCGTCCATCAATTTTAGCTGTTTGCGCAATCCCATAATTTCACGATTGGAATACTTCATCGAATTACCAATTAAGCTCGCGATTGCCCAGGTACTAGCTGCCCAGTTATACCACCGAGGATTACCTAGTTTGGGATTAAGCGAACCCGCTAACAACAATAGAGAGTCTACTGAATCGGGTGCTTCCAAGGCTACTTTAGGAGCAATTGAAGCACCTAAAGAGTGACCAAGTAAGGTCCATTTTTTACCAGGGTATTGATCCATCACGGCTTTGATGGTCTTCGCCTGCAATGTGAAATCTCCATTGATTGACTTAGGGTCTAGTGTCGACCGCCCCCAGCCCATGCGGTCGACAGAAACCATAAAAAAATCCTGTTGCAAGCGCCGACTTTCAAGATAACCTTCGAAAGCTCCCCAACCACCCGGAGTACCATGAATAAATAGCACGCCTGGTTTCTCAAGGTTGCCCGAGGAGGCATAATGTATTTTGTGGTTCTCAACACTTGCGATGTTAAAACTAATATTAGTGTCGAGTATCGCTGAACGTTGGTACGGCTCGGCTAGAACCTCAACATTTGAAATGAGTATAACCCCTACAACGATTATGCTAGTCAGTACTATCCACGGTTTGCTTATTGCTAGTATAGGCATATTTTTTGGGCTACGTTAATTCTTTGAATTGTTGAGATTACTCTAATAGTGATGTCTCACGGTTTCAATTGTGTTAATAGCGTCGGGTTAACATAATTCTTGTTAACAACGGTTTGCCATACCAATCTTGTGCCGGAGTTTGGCGAATCTAGGTCAACTTGCTTATTATCTCCCGTTAGTTTTCCAATGACCGCCCCTGAAACGATACCATTACCCAATTCAACGGTTATATCACTCAAACCCGATAAAATACTGTACAAGCCCCTTCCATGATCTAGGAAGACGGTCGATGTTCCTGAATCGTCTGTGTCAATTTTCGACACAATTGCCGCCTGAGGCGCGACGACGGTGCTTATCTTTTTTGTACTAATTACGATGGCGTTTGGGATGTGCAAAGATTCTCTATTTCTATCGTATAGCTTGTGGCCAAAATTGTTCGACCAACTGCCTTCCAGTGGCCATCTTAACGGTAGTGACGGTTGCTGAGTATTACTAAAA
>CAYQVT010000097.1:0-1910 GCA_964420885.1 uncultured Gammaproteobacteria bacterium | reverse complement strand
TAAGTGATTTATGAATTTTGATCACAGCATGCTTTGAAATCGTTTCATCGATTTCTGAGTACTCTTTAAAAGGATAGATGTGCTGTTTGACGATCACTTTTTGGTATTGCCCAGAAGCGCCTTCGATGCCAGACTTGATATAAGCGACATAGTCTCCCGGCAGAGTATCTAAACTCAGACCTATTAAAATTCTCCAGTAGGTAGGGTATTCCATAATTACCGGTTCTTGTAGGCCGAACTTAACTTCCGGGATATCGTTAGACTCTTTCGAAATTATGAATTGAGAAATTCCACCGGGGTAGCTAAAGGTTTGAGCAGCCAAATTGGAGTTTGTGGATACCAAAAAGGCGAACAAAATTCGTACCATCAGACGAATCACGTGCTTTTGTCTATCACTTGGCATTGAAGTTCTCCTTCACCGAGTTGCACACCTATTTTGTCACCGCAAGAGACTTGCTTGACGCTTCGCAGAATCATATTTTTCTCATCCCGTCCAATTGCGAACCCTCTTTCAAGCGTAGCCAGGGGACTTACGAGGTTTAGCTGATTTCCCAGATGCTCTAAAGTTTGTTTCAATTGGTTTAACGTCAACGTTTTGGCACTGTTTAAGTGTTTTGAGGTGGACTCTAATGAAATCATTTTTGAGTTCACAATTTTTTGCGGCGACTGAAATTCTAAGCGTCTAAATAAATTATTATTAGCTAATGTGGATGTCGACAACGCCGAGCGAGTGCAGAGCAACAAGCGTGTGGCAGCTTGGTCTAATTTATCGCCATTACGCTTTAATTGCAGTTTTGGGTGAATCAATTGGCGACTCGTCATGTCGACTTGTTGCGACCAGCGTTGAATAAATCGTTCAATACTATTGGGTAAACGAAATTTTAAACTCTCAAGTTGATTAAAAAGCTGTTCCGTATTTGGGCTAACCAACTCTGCAGCTGCGGTTGGTGTTGGCGCGCGAAGATCAGCAACTAAATCGGCTATGGTGATATCCACCTCGTGCCCAACGCCGCTGACTACTGGTATCGGGCATTTATATATTGCCTGCGCTACCTCTTCGTGGTTAAAACACCAAAGGTCTTCTAGGGAACCTCCACCTCGGCACAATATGAGCACGTCACAGCGTTGATGCGTGATCGCGTTTTGCATCGCGTCGACAATTGATTTGGCACCTGTATCACCCTGCACAACTGCAGGATAAATCATGACTGGAATACTCGGACATCGTCGCTTTAAGGTGCTAACGACATCACTTACTGCGGCACCCGATGGTGATGTGATAATGCCGATGCATTTTGAATATTCTGGCAGTGATTTTTTATGAGCTTGGTCAAATAGGCCTTGTTGGTTTAGGGATGCCTTTAGTTCTTCGAAGCGTCTCTGCAAAATTCCTTCGCCCGCTTCTTCTATGTGCTGGACGATGCATTGTAAATCTCCCCGGGCTGTGTACACCGAAATCTTAGCTCTCACTCTTACTAAGTCGCCGACCTTTGGCCGGTAGCGGCTAATACTTGCTCGGCCTTTAAACATCGCGCAGCGGAGCTGAGAACGTTCATCTTTGAGGCTGAAATACAAATGACCCGAAGCCGGAGTGCTCAGTGATGAAAGTTCGCCTTCGATCCAAATCTCCGGGTAACTCAACTCCATTAAGCGGCGCATTTCGTCACTAAGTTGGCTGACTTGATAGATTTTGGTATTTCGATTCATACTTGATCGCTTGTTTTCGAGAAATTTGACTCTGTAACAGGTGTTTATGATAAACCAAAATAGTCGTAGTCAATGAAAAACGTGGCATTTGGTGGAAATATTTCGAAGATTTTTTTATCGAAATATAAACTCTTGTATAGGCGATTGCATCAGGCTTCGCTATAATCGCCGCTCGGTGGTGGTTAGTCTCCATAGTGGCGATA
>CAYQVT010000096.1:0-12756 GCA_964420885.1 uncultured Gammaproteobacteria bacterium | reverse complement strand
AACGCGTTTAACAGGAACTAGAACTTTCATTACAGTCTCCAAAAGCCGTTAAATTGAACCATCACGCTGCCAACAACGTGATGCATTTTTTATTGTTGAAATCTACCGAGGCCAACCGCGAGAAATGCATACACCAAGTTACGATTTAAAATCATTAAGTGATATCGCCAGTCTTAAATACAGACCTATCAGGAATGTATGACCCGCATTACGCCAAGTGCATGGCAGTTTAGGGTAAAAAAACATTAAATTCAATGAATGTCGACATTTTTTGCATTTATCAACTAAATCTTGCAAATGAATACTATCTTTCCATTCAAATGTTGACATTTTAGTGAAATAACTCTATTTTTCTTCAAATGAGTGAATTTGCCACCCTTTCTAGTGTTACCAATAGCAGTAGTACTCTTAGCGGAGAGCTAACCACCACTTTACGCGATGCCATTATTACCGGTGAAATAGCGCAAGGTACAAAGTTAAGTGAAACTAAAATGGCGAAAGAACTCGACGTGAGTCGAGGTCCTTTACGAGAAGCGATACGTCGCTTGGAGGGCATGAATTTGATTCGGCATGTGCCCCAGCAAGGCGCTCGCGTCGTGACTTTGAGTCGTGATTTAATTTTACAGATATACGACACTCGCGAAGCCTTGGAAAGCAAAGCGGTGGCTTTAGCCGCTACCGAAATGACTTCACAAGAGATCGACGAATTGCATCGTGAAATAGATGCTCAAAGTAAGCAAATGCGCGAAAATTCAGGTGCATTTGTACCCGCAGAGAGCGACTATCGTTTCCATGAAATGGTGGTCCGCGGCAGTAAGAACAAAGTCATAGAGCGCGCGTTAATTCACGAACTTTATAATTTGATTAAAATGTTTCGGTATCAAAATGATTTTGCCAACACCAGTTCGACCAATTCATTGGTTGAACATCGCCAAATTGTTTATGCGATTGAACAACGAGACTCGGTGTTAGCTGAAGTCACAATGAAACGACATATAGTGCATGCGCGCGCGCGAATTAAGCGCCGTATGTCTTAAGCCTTAAATCACACTAAAATCTAAATCCGTTACTGGAGAAATATTATGAGCGAAGCTATTCAACGCGAAAGTATGGAGTACGACGTTGTCATTGTTGGGGGAGGCCCCGCTGGCATGGCAACGGCCATCAAACTAAAGCAATTGGATGAAAATCTAAGCATCTGCTTACTCGAAAAAAGTGCGGAAGTCGGCGCTCATATACTTTCTGGTGCCGTTATCGAGCCGAAAGCTTTGAATGAGTTACTACCTAATTGGGAAGAGCTTGGCGCACCTTTAAGTACGCCAGTTAAACGTGATGAACTGCATATGTTCAAAGAAAAAGGGTCGACTAAGTTTCCGGGCTTCATGATTCCACCGTCGATGCATAACAATGGAAACTACATTGTTAGCCTTTCTAATGTCGTACGCTGGTTAGGCGAACAAGCTGAAGCCGCTGGGGTAGAAATTTATCCAGGCTTTGCTGGCGCTGAAGTTGTTTACAATGAGGACGGCAGCGTTAAAGGAGTCGCGACTCCCAACAACGGAGTAGATCCAGAAGGAAATCAAAAACCTAATTTTGAACCAGGTATGGAACTGCATGCTAAATACACCGTATTTGCTGAAGGTTGTCGTGGACAACTTGGCAAGGAGTTGATGGAAAAATTCGAGCTTAATCAAGATGCCGATGTACAGCATTACGGCATTGGTTTTAAAGAACTATGGGAAGTAAAACCTGAGAACCATGAAACTGGAAAAGTAGTCCATGGCTCCGGCTGGCCGCTTTCTGAAGGCACAACCGGTGGTTCATTCTTGTATCACCTAAACGACAACATGGTCACGCTTGGCTTAATCATTGATTTAAATTACAGCAACCCACATGTGAGCCCCTTCGATGAGTTTCAGCGAATGAAGCATCATTCCGAATTCGCCAGTGTATTAGAAGGCGGCAAACGTTTAGGCTATGGCGCGCGCGCCATCACAAAGGGCGGTTGGAACGCATTAGGCAAAATGAGCATGCCAGGTGCACTTTTGGTTGGTTGTGATGCAGGCACATTGAACTTCTCGAAGATTAAAGGCACGCACACCGCAATGAAATCAGGTATGGTCGCGGCTGAAACCTTACATGCACATCTATCAAATGGTGGCGAAGGCGGCCAGACACTGAGTCAATTTGATCAAACATTCCGCGATTCTTGGGCAGGTAAAGAGCTTAAGAATTCCAGTTCATTTGGCCCTGCCATGCACAAATTCGGCATGTATTTAGGCGGTGTGTACAACTACATCGACCAAATTCTCGGTGGCATTTTACCAAATATTCGCGATAACACTCCTGATCACACTCAGCTTAAAAAAGTTTCTGAATGTGAAAAGATCGATTACCCAAAACCAGATGGCGTATTGAGTTTTGATAAACCTTCTTCGGTGTTCCTATCGAACACTTATCACGAAGAAGAGATTTTTGTTCACTTAACACTCAAGGATAAAAATATTCCTATAGATGTTAATTACAAAGATTACGGCGCCCCCGAGACTCGTTACTGCCCAGCCGGTGTTTACGAGATTATTGGCGAAGACGAAGGTAAACCTGAGTTACAAATTAACGGTCAGAATTGCATACATTGCAAAACTTGTGACATTAAAGATCCGACTCAAAATATCGTTTGGATTTCACCCGAAGGTGGCGGTGGCCCAAGCTATTCAAATATGTAAGAAACCGTTTAGGGCGCTAATGGCGCCCTATTTTTTGTTCGCTCTAAGAGTACAACTGCGCGCTCTTTGCTAGTCAACAACTACTTTTAAAGGGTCTAAATATACTAAATTGAGGTTTAGCAGTAACTCCTAATGCCTTAACTTCACAAACCTCACCATTGTAAATTTGCGTTGCGCATTGTGGTAGAGATAAACCGAACTGACTAATTACGACTCCGTACAATGCCAGATTTAAAACGTCGTGGGTTCTCTCTTGGGAGCGTTCCCTCGGAAAATACTGCAGCAGCCAAGCTTGCCTCAATGAACCATAATCTCGCTGAATGGCGCCGAGGGTTCCCAGTACTAATAGCATCTCAGTGCCGCAATTCTTTGATTGCTCAACAGGCGAACATAAAACAAACGGAAGCCCTAGTACTCGCTGTCTTAGAGGAACAGGACTGTGATTCGATCTTTGCAGAAGAGCCGTATGCAGAACGCCTCGAACCCAAGTTTCAATCTCTGGGTAGCACCTTCAATGAGGGCGACCAACAAGAAATTGAGATGGTGATATTCGATGTTATGGACCAAGACAGGGTCGTTGCCGAAGATCTTTGGGTCAAAGCCTCATGGCTTTCTTTTCATGACGACGATGTGTCCTTGCGTTTCCGTTTTTCATTTGGCGTTGACCTAGAACAGGACGTCGCCTCAGACCCACATCGCCAAACATTAGCGGCTGAACTGACTGATGCAATTTTTCCAGAATCTAGCGTACTTACACAGAACCCCGAGCTCGATAATATTCTTAAAGAAATTCTCGATAGCGAGTTTGTAAATTTCGTTGAACGCATCATCTATTTCAACGGCCCAAACGGGGGCGCCTATCTCCACCATGACCTCGAACGCGGTCATGCAGGGGTCGTATTTGCTCAGTTGAGCGGCCAAACTTACTGGTTAGCATTACCCAAACAAACACTGATTAATGAGATCCTGCTCTTTTCAAAAACATACCCTTGGCCAGATTCTTTAAGTCACGAAATGCGAAGCGAAATGAATGACTTAATTGCCGATCGATCTTATTTATCTCAACAATTAGATTCCTTTGCAAACACAAGTTTAATTCACTTGCTAAACGAGACTGAAGCTTTCGTTCAGTTTTTAATCGCCCGAGGTCATGGCTATCTGTTAACGCCAGGTGATGTATTGCTGCTTCCACAAACGACGCAAGACACATGTTGTTGGCACTCAGTTTTTTGTATTGGAGATGAGATGGGACAAGCTCTTTCATTTGCCATTAGAACACATGATTAGACGATTGTTACGTACAAGGGAATGATTTACCTACGCCCGATATGAAATCGACAAACAAGCGAACTCCGGTAGACTGGAATCGGTTCTGCGGAAACATAACGTAGATTTTTCGCTCTGAACATTTTTACTCTGAATGCAAAAAGAGTGTGCCGCCATACTCGAATGCCGAAGTTTTGGTATTAGACGTGCCAAACAATTGACTAAAGCCCCCGCGATAGCGGGGAACAAGCCTAGCGAAATAACATGCTAACCAGGTTGCTATTCCAACGACCCGCACAGTATGTCAACTAGACTAAATGGCTCCATTACGGGCCAATATTCAAGTGAGCTTACGAATCAATGGCCCTATTGTTAAGCCTTGGATTACAATGGAAAACACCACGATAATGTAGGTAATAAATAGAACCAAATCTCGGAACTCACCGGCGGGTAGGCTTAAAGCAAGTGCGACCGAAATGCCACCGCGCAAACCACCCCAAGTAAGAATTTTCACCAGGTGCGGAGCCAGTTTTTTCTTTAAACCGATCAACCGGATCGGTATTCCAACACTTACAACCCGAACCGACACCACAACCACAATTAATAATAGACCGGCGATAAACCACTGACTTTCAAATGGGATAATCAGCATCTCCAAGCCGATTAAGGCGAATAAAATCACATTAAGTATTTCGTCAATCAGTTCCCAAAAGCTATCGACGCTCTGCCGTGTACGATCGGACATCGCATGTTGACGTAACACACTGCCGGTTATCAAGCCCGCAACCACTACGGCAATAGGACCCGATGTATGTAGATACATCGCCAAACCGTACCCACCCATCACTAGTGCTAGGGTGATTAACACTTCTACTTTGTAATTGTCGATGGTACTGATCAGATAATAACCTAGGGCCCCTAAAACCAAACCGAATACTATGCCGCCGAGGGCTTCCTCTGCAAAAAGAATGGCGACATGAGCAGCATCTATTTGATTCGGACTTTGCAATAACATCAACAACACCATAAAGACAACCACACCAACTCCATCGTTGAACAAGGATTCACCTGCGATGGTGGTTTCAAGCTCTTTGCTTACGCCCAAACGTTTGACCGTTGCCATCACTGCTATCGGGTCAGTTGGTGAAATCAATGCACCAAATAGCAGACAATAAATATAGGGTAAGTGGCAGCTAAGAACCGCCAATAGATAATAAGCCGCAGTGCCTACTAAGAACGTCGAAAGACAGACTCCCACGGTCGCCAAACTTAAAATGACCCATTTTTGCTGTCTCAAATCGCTCAAATTTACATGCAAGGCACCCGCGAATAACAAAAAGCTCAGCATGCCATGTAGCAAAGTGCGATTAAAATCGATGCCTTCGAGTAAACGAGTGGCTTCACCGTGAAAATCACCAAAACCTAAAAAACTTGCGAGGTAAACCGACAACGAAACCAACATCGCAATAATCATTACTCCGATGGTGGTGGGGAGGCCAATAAATCGGTGATTAATATAAGCAAACAGCGCGGACACGCTGATTAAAATTGCGGCAACATCGATAATACTGTTCATCGTTTAAAGCAACTTCTGAATATCAGATTTGATGCTTTCTGGTTTATCGTTAGGCGCGTAACGCTCAACAACTTCTCCCTCCCGATTGACTAGAAATTTGGTGAAGTTCCACTTAATTGTCTTTGAGCCCATTAAGCCTCGCGCTTGTTTTTTCAAATAGTCGTAGAGGGGATGAGCATTATTACCATTGACCTCAATTTTAGAAAACATTGGGAACGAAACGCCGTAATTCAATTGGCAGAATTCTTCAATTTGGCCATCTGCACCTGGATCTTGACTACCGAATTGATTGCAAGGAAAGCCTAGAATAACCAAACCTTGTTGCTCGAGTTCAGCGTATAGATTTTCCAAACCTTCAAATTGAGGAGTAAAACCACACTTACTAGCTGTATTGACGATCAAGATCACTTTGTCTTCATATTCCGACAAGCTTACCTCTTGACCTTTGATATTGGTGGCGCTGAACTCGTAGATAGACATACCTTATCTCCCCTGTTTTATTTGTCGAAACGTGTGAATGAATGAACTGAGTAATCTCTAGAAGCAAATTATACTGACTTCTAGCTTCAAGCTAACTCAGCTCAGTTGAAAACTCAAATGAGCTTGCACCTTAAACGAGTCAAACAGTACCGTATACACATCGATCGAGCAGTTTACTGGTTCCGGCATAACGTAATATCGCGGCAACAATTAATGCCACGCTAATAAGGCTAACAAGGTAGTAGGCAAGGACATGCGTTTGGTGAAAATCAAAACCCTTTAGCAAGAATAAAGGAACAACATGCCAAAGGTAAATCGGTAAAGAATGCCGCCCGATCTCAGATAATAGCGATGATTTCGCCTTAGAATTTGATGTCGCCAATTCTATTAATAAGGTGATCAACGCGATATTCATGATCATCCAGACAATTGCTCTAAGTAGAGACTTTTCAATGCCAATATTCAATAAATAGATAACAGCACAGGCCACAATCAGGGTTACTGGCAGCACTTTGAAATCACTAAACAATTGTCTGAGTCTTCGACTGCTGGCAGTTCTGAGCCAAGCTCCAAATAGAAAAAAACTAAAAAAATACACGACTTTCTTACTCGTGGCTTGAGCGGCTGGAGCCCATAGATCCTGTACCGGTACCGTGGCCCAAATCAACGAGATCAAAAGTAGGGCTATTAGGGGGGCAGTCATGGAAATTTTTGATTTCAGCATTACACTAAAACTAAGCACCCAAATCACTAAGGTAGGTATGAACCAGAGATGGTAATAAGGAGTAAGTACATACGACAATAACAAGGTCGCGGTAAGTCGCGCTTCATCAACGGCGTGCACAATCAATATGCCGGTAAAAAACAGGTAGGCAAATGCGAACGGAATAATAACTCGCCACCAATATCGCAAAAAAATTTCAGCGATTGAATTGTGTTTTAGCAATTTGGGGTTAATCAAGTACCCAGTCAAACCAATGAACACCGGCATATGAAACGCGTAAATACTGAACCGAATCAAATTATCGTGAACCGTACCCAAGACGATGTGCCCTATGATTACTAAGACAATCAGCCACCCTTTTAGACGATCTATATCCGCATAACGTACTTTCTGTTTTGAGATGCTCAAAATAATTTCAAGATAATCATATTAATGGGTTTGATGTTTGCAACTCTCGATCAGAGCCTATGTGTGAATATAACCCTCGTATTAAGAATTAACAAATCGGTCTTTCTTGGCGAATGCCATAGCTGATGTAATGCTCAATTGCGGCGGCCTCGTCGACAATTCCCTGCTCTTTTAAATCGCTGTTAAGGTCCAAATACTGTTGCCAGTTAAAACCTTCAGGTGCTTGAATTTTGTACGCTCTTGGAGTCGTTTCAAAACGTCCGAATTCTAAATAATGCCGTATCACAGAGCGTTCATTGGAGATGCCGCTATGGGGTAGATCTGGGTTCAAGCGTAAGTACATCTTCCAATCAAAATCGTTAGGTATCAGCGCGATCTCTTTAGATTTGCCCTTCTCCGGAATCTTGTTTTCTCTGTACCCAAATAGCCGAAAATCTTCTCGGTATAAGCTATTCACGAGTTCAATCGTTCTCGTGTCCTTATAAAAGTCCTGAGGCTTGGGTGCGAATACCATGTTATCCAGATGCGTTAACGTTAAGCGCGCCGCTTCGGGAATGTTTTTGTCGCCGTAAAAAGAGGAATTCGTTCTTTTTACCTGTGCCAGCTGGTCCAGTGCGAATTTATACTTAGGCTTGTCAGCGCTAAATATCTTCTTAAAAGCGTGTTTCGTATGTCGACTAAATTCAGCAATATCGCCTACGAGGTTAACGCCAAAGGTGCCGTCTGGTTTTTTGCCAGTGAGTTTATACTTAATGCTTGTTGAGGGGGTTGTCAGCGTATCTGCGTAGGGAAAATAACTTTGAGTTTGGAAATGTGTGTCGCGCTGCGCGTCTGGTACCGACGTTAAATATTCTAAAAATTCGATAAAATTATTCGGCCTAATAGTCGGTGGACACTCATCCATCATTGTTTGCACGCCAGGGTTACGTGCGAAAACATATTGATCTAAAAATGCGCTGACGATACGGCTATAGGGATTACGAGTGATCGTGTAAACATAGTAGTCCGAATAATCAGCAGTCCCGTCATAAGGCTGTATCTCACTCAGGTTGTGGTACCAATCAAGCGACGCTAATTGAGCCTCACTCATTTCGTCTTTGTGCACCGATAAGTATAGAGAACGAAGCGAGGTGCACCCAGACTTTGCCGAGTACAACACCATATACTTGTATTTTTGATTGACCAGCGGAATCACATCAACCACCGGTGGCACTCATGTGGCGAGTGATCGTAATATCTTTGGGGTCGAAATAGTGGCGCTCTGGTTTGCGCTGCATGGATTCGATGATAGCCTGACTTAGCCTAGTTGGGTCGTCCCTGATTATCGCCTTTAAGTCCAAAGAGTGTTCATTACCTAAGCACAACAATAATAGACCTTCCGCCGTGACTCGAACGCGATTACAACTGCCGCAAAAGTTATCACTCATCGGCGAAATAAACCCCACCTTAGAATCGCTATTTGCGACTTTCAGATAGCGCGATGGCCCGCTGGCCAAATCACTAAAATCGGAGGACTCAAGCGTAAAACTCTCTGACAATTGTTCCCGAATTGAACGACTTTCGATTGTTGTATCAATACGTTCATGTCCGTCTATCTCTCCCAGAGGCATTTCTTCGATGAACGATATATCCAGGCCGTTATCAACGGCGAACTGGGTCAGTTCTACTACCTCATCATCATTAGTTCCCATAAGAACCACGGCATTGAGCTTAATTTTATCAAAGCCCGCCACTCGAGCCGCCTCTATGCCTCTAAGAACGTCACTTAAATTTCCAAATCGGGTCAAAGCTTTAAACCGGTCTTCACGCAAACTATCGATGCTAATGTTGAGCCGGGACAGGCCCGTGTCTCGCAAGGGTTGCGCAAATTTATCGAGCAATACGCCATTGGTGGTCATCACCAGTTCGCGTAAACCATCGAGCTTGCCTAACTGTTGCGCTAACTCCAGGACACCATTTCTGACCAAAGGTTCTCCACCGGTGAGTCGAATTTTCTCCACGCCTAGATCAACAAATGTTTTTCCAACCGTTACCATTTCTTCAAGACTTAACACTTTAGATTTCGGCAAAAAAGTCATATCTTCCGCCATGCAATAAGTGCATCTCAGATTGCAACGGTCAGTCACCGACAAACGAAGGTAGCGTATGTGCCGATCAAAGGAGTCAACTAATCGTGACGGTTGACTGCTCTGTTGAAGAAGTATTTCGTTACTAAGCGTCATAACATGGCCTCTCTTAACGGAAAAAAAGCGAGGGTCTGGTGTTTCTCAATCGCAGTGTCGATGTCCTGACGAACAAGCCCGTCTGCCCACGAAAGTGAAGACATTACCCCACTGCTAAGGTTGGGAAAGCGGTTAGCGATCATATCACCTGTATGGTTTCGCTCTATCTTAACGCGTATGTACTCTTCTCTTGAACTCACAGACTTAGAAAACGCAGCCGACACTGGATAAGAAATCGGTTCATACGGCTCTCTGCCTTGAAGGCAATTTAACAACGGTGCGCCGAGTAATTGAAACACAACATACGAGGAAACTGGGTTACCAGGTAATCCTAAAAATGGGACATTAGAAATATTTCCAAACGCTACCGGTTTACCCGGTTTCATTTTCACCTTCCACATGGCTAACTCTCCAAGTGTCTCAACCGCCGGTTTAACGTGATCTTCTTCACCAACGGAGACGCCGCCACTTGAGATAATCACATCGGCATTTTGTGATGCGTCTGTTAGTGCCGTAATTGTTGATTTCAAAGTGTCTTCAACAATCCCGCAATCGTAAACCTCAAAACCCATTTGTTGGCACAGGGCCATGAGCAAGGGGCGATTAGAATTGTAAATCTGACCTTCTTCAAGTGTTTGACCGGGTTCTACCAGTTCATCGCCAGTAGAAAAGAGAGCCACTCGCAACGGTTTAAATACTTCAACCGTCGCACAACCGGTCGATGCCAGTAAACTAATGTCGATGGCTGTAAGTTTTTGGCCGCTCCGAACGACAGTAGCGCCATGAGAAATGTCTTGACCTTTAGGTCTTACATTAGAGCCGACTGAAACAGGCTTTAAAATGGTGACCTTCTCGTCATCATAATCACAATTTTCTTGAATCACCACGGCGTCCGAGCCAGCTGGCATGACTCCTCCGGTGAAGATACGAGCTGCAGTTGAGTTTTCTAGTGCACTAGGCGAGACCCCGGCAGGAATTCTTTGAGAGATGCGAAGTTCTGTGTGCTGATCCAATAAATCGGAAGCTCGAACGGCAAAGCCGTCCATTGCGCTATTGTCGGTCGGTGGAATTGCCAAACAAGAAATCACGTCAGAAGCAGAAACACGACCGAGCGCCGCGCCTATGGGCACAGTTTCTTTTGTAACTTGAGTAGCTAACTGCTGAATATTTGCTCGAGCTTGAGTTAGTGTAATCATTTGCCTGCGTTGGTGTGAGGTACGAAGTTACAGGGTCGATGACGGCTATCGAGTTGCTCTTTTAAAATACCATCCCAAGCGGTTCGACAGGCCCCAGTAGAACCTGGTAAGCAGAAGATAACGGTTTTGTTCGCGATGCCACCCAAGGCTCTCGATTGGACTGTTGAAGTCCCTATATCAGCAAGAGAGAGATGTCGAAACAACTCCCCGAAGCCATCTATTTCTTTGTCAAATAATGGGCCTAAGGCTTCAGGTGTGCTGTCTCTTCCGGTGAAACCAGTTCCTCCAGTGCTGATAATGGCGTGGATATTCGGGTCCGCCACCCATTGTGAAACTTGAGCTCGCAGTAGGTAAACATCATCGATTACAATTTCTCTGGCGCACAGAATGTGTCCTAGGTCGAGCAATTGATCCGCTAAATATTGGCCTGAGGTGTCATTCTCAAGACTGCGAGTGTCTGACACGGTTAATACGGCCACGTTCATTGGAATAAATTCTTTCTTGATAATCATTAACTAATATTCCTGCTAAATTTGATTTGTTTGACTGAGCTTGGCTTTATAGTGTCGGGCGCAATAAAACCATTCGGTGCGCTGATTTCATCTAACTAGTACTAGTTAGATGAAGGTTCACTATCGTGCCAGCGTGATGTTGCGTCTACATCTCGATCTTTTCGACCTAGCCATTGCTCGCCTTTCGTACCCACTTCCTTTTTCCAGAAGGTTGCTCGTGTCTTCAGATAGTCCATTATAAATTGAGCGGCCTGAAACGCATTATCACGATGGCGGCTGGCCACCGCCACCATCACTATTTGCTCACTAGCATGAATCTTTCCCACACGGTGAATGACCCGCGCCACGTCAAATGGAAATCGGCTTTCCGCTTGCTCAATAATGTCATAACAGAGTGATTCGGTCATACCTGGATAGTGCTCGAGTTCCAAAAAGTCAATGGTCTCGGAAGGATTTTCTGGGTCGTATAAATCTCGAACTAAGCCAACAAAAAAAACAACTGCACCAGCCTTTGGCGCGAGCGCGCAAACTTTTGCGTATTCTTCGCCAACATCGAAATCTTGCTTACAAACAACAACTTCTTTCATTTAAGTGACTCGTTATCCACCTGACACAGGCGGTAAAATGCCAACCTCTGCGCCGTCAGTTAGTGGCGCATCCCACGCTGCGTATTTATGATTAACCGACACCATCGCCGTTTCGTCGGCTAATGCGTCAATCAATTCGATGGGAACATGCGGCTTCAAACCACTTAATAAATCTCGAACATGAGTCATATCACCGATTGGTAGTTCAATTTGATGAGTACCGGCTGTATCTCTGAGATGAGCAAAAAACAATACCCTAATCATGGCGCACCCAACTCCCTGATTTGCCACCTTGTTTCTCTAATAACATTGTCGATTCTATTACGATGCCTTTATCAATAGCTTTACACATATCATAAATGGTGAGCGCTGCGATCGAAGCAGCGGTTAAAGCTTCCATCTCAACACCGGTCTTACCTGTGGTGGTGCAACTGGCAATAATAATTAAACCTTGACGCTTACCGTCATCGTATTCATCGATATCGATTGTGGCCTTGCTTAACGGTAGAGGATGACAAAGTGGAATTAGATCAGAGCACTTTTTCGCCGCTTGAATACCGGCAATACGAGCTGTGGCTAACAAATCACCTTTTGCGATGCTTTGTTGGCGAATTTGGCTTAGCACCTCGACACTTAAGTTCACTCGCGATTGAGCACGAGCAACGCGAATTGTGTCAGGCTTGGCTGAGACATCAACCATATTTGCTTCGCCTGAGGCATTTAGGTGACTAAAACTGGATTTACTTTGATTCATAGTTAGATGCTACTTAAAAGCTGACAGACAAACAACCAGGGGTACGATTTTAGAGCATTGAATTGGCGAAAATAGAACAATTCTCATGCACATGAAAAGTTATTAGAACCGTGGCTTAATAACATTCTTTCTTATAACAAAAACACTGTTGAATAGAGGAAATTATTCTAAAAAAATCAGTCGGTTTTGTTTACAAATAGAACCCGCGTCTATAACCTTTGCGCCTCATTTAGCAAACTTATATAAGACCGCTATCGCTAGCGAAACTGTAAGCACTAGAGACTATCATGGCAGCAAATATCCGC
>CAYQVT010000095.1:0-12779 GCA_964420885.1 uncultured Gammaproteobacteria bacterium | reverse complement strand
AGAAACGTTTTCAAGTACCTCCCATTGATAACCTTTATCAAGAGGGATATCCCATAGGAATTCTTTACCAAAGCCGCCACCTTGTTGATTTGCATTGGGTAGCATTCCGAACAATACGGTGGTGTCTAATTTATTTAACGTGTTTAACTCACGAAACCAAGGAACTTGGTATTGGATCGGGTGAGTTGCTACGATAACAAGCTTTCTGTTGACCATGGTGCTAGGTCTTCGAATATTGTTTAAGTTGCCAAGGTTGGATCAACTTTTGCCCCTGAAGTCTTAAATAAACTGCCCAAATCATGCCGCTAAGTTGCGAGATAAAGGTGATTGGGATGTACCAAGGGTGGCGCAGATGAAAGCGCGTCGCGCAGTGTTTAAAAGGCGAACCTATAAAACGAAACCAACGTTTATGTTGATTCTTAACCACCAAGAAATAATAATACATCCCAACTGAATGGGCGGGTTTAATGGTGGTTAAATGGTCTCCATAGCTTCTAGTGCCGCCGGATTCTTCTTTTAGATGGTGAATGCTGGCACTCGGTTCAAATACCAATGTATAACCAGAGCTGACAAATCGCTCTGCTGATTCTGACTCATAACGATACGCCACTTTCGCAAAATTATTATCAAAACCGCCAATTTTTAATAATTCTATTCGTCGAAAAGAGACATTGCAGCCTATGAAGCGGCGCACGGTGCACCCAATAGCTGAGTTGAACATAAATGCATCTGGGTCATGATGATGCCCACTTCGATAAGACCCTTCTTCTGGAGCGAGCTCTTGCTCCCACGATTGAATTACTTGCCCCGCTACTCCGTGAACTGACGTGTCTTGATAACGTTTCGCGTGTTCAAGTACTAGCTCTGATCGACAGATAATATCGTCGTCGACAAACAGAATTATATCTCCTTTTGCGGAAATGGCACCAATATTCATTGCGTTTGGAATCGATGGCTGACTCAGTTTAAGCCAATGAATTTTTTCACTTGCATCGAGTTTTGATAGAGATTCGTTGACATCCTCTTGATGCTCTAATGACTGATCGACAACGATTATTTCGATCGCTTTATGCTCGAGTGCTAGAAGGTTATCCAATGTTTGAATGAGTATCTGCTCACGGTTATAGGTAGGTATGACGATAGAAACAGTCGGCAGTGAATTCATTTTTTTAGTATACCGTCGAGGATAATTTTAGAGTAGACAATCGTGCGTTTTATCCAAGCCTTCCAGTGCAGCGGGTTATGCGTGGTGGCCAGGCTTAAATAGTGTGCACTCGCTCGAGTATCTTTATCACTCAAGTTTGACCCTAGAAAATAGTAATAGGCAGAATCGGTGGTTTTACTTGGTGAGACAGTATGGGTGTTGCGTCGATTGGCGACATAGTTAGTGAGTATCTGGCTATCGTCCGAGTGCTGCGAGCGCGCATGAGCGCAATCAATAATTGCCTGTGTCGCTTCTAGCTGAGCATCACGTTTGAGCATGCTAATCGAATTTTTCGCCACAATCGCCTGATAGTAAATACCCTGAAGACTGCGATGATCACCGATTTCGACTAGTCTAGTCCAAAGGTCGATGTCTTGTGCAACGATGAATTGCTCTCGGTAACCTCCGACCTGTTCATAGGCATCTCTTCGGAACATGACGCCACCATGATGCGGTGGGCCTTTGAGCGTATTAACCGTCGTCTGCTTCAGACCGGTCCGAGCATCGATATCCGATTGAATCTCAGAATAAAGCTCTTCACCGGTGGGTGCAACGAAGCGGGCTCCGCAAGAGACCATCGAAGTATTAGGGTGTTGCTCAAAACAGCGTAATTGATGTTTGAGTCTGCCTTGCATTGACATGTCCCCATTATCCTGACGAGCGATGAATTGGCCACGAGCTCGATTGCAGCCATTAATAATTGCTTTGGTAAGCCCTTGGTTTTCCTGGTTTATTAGAACTATTCTAGTATCCTGTTGTGCGATTGATTGCAAAATATCAAGGCAATGATCATCGGCACCGTCGTTGACAATAATGAATTCGAAGTCAACTGCTCTTTGATTTAGAATACTCTCGGTCGTTGTTTTAAGCGAGTGCGCATCATTATAAACACTCATTACAACTGACACTTTTGGTGTATTCATCACAATATTTTGTCGCGATATAAGGCTATTTTTCCCATCGTTTGCCAGCCAATTAGTCGGCACCCACAATGATATACAGCCATTTTTACCTGTTGGGGGAAATTACTTATTAAGTGTCGTCGCGCCATGATTAGTAGTTGTTTAGATTGTTCGACTAAACCTTTTGCTCCACATTGTCTAGACAGTAGAAAACTCGCCACTAGTAGGTGCTCGAATTCGGCGGTATGACTATCTAGACCAAATTCAAGAGCATGACCAACAATGAGTTGGTGAGCGGTTGCTCTAGATGCGAGCTTGTTTAGATCAGTTGCCCCATTATTACTCAATTGTGGGCCCGAATGCCTTCGTATCAATGTTACGGTCTCGTCTACGAAGCACAAGTTATTGTTACTCAAGGCTATCCTGCAATCATATTCCCAATCTTCTTCGTTAATTAAATTCTGCCAGCCACCGGCCGAATCGCAAACAGACCGTCGATATATCGCTGACGAAGTTGACCACCATCGATTGCTGAGCATTGAAGGAAGTATGCCACTTATGTTCTCTCCAGTGCGCTTTGACGCTTTGATAGTGGTAGCGTCGACTTCGAGATATAAATCGGTTTTCCCGTAACATGTTCCAGCGTACTCGGCCTCTCTAAGTGCCCTGATTTGGCTCGAAAACTTGGTTTTCATCAGTATGTCGTCGCTATCTAGGTATTGGATGAATTCCCCTTTTGCTTGCAGTCTCCCGGTTTCTCGGGCAACGCCAACACCCGAGTTCTCAATGCTTATAACCGTTATATAGTCGTTGTCATCGGCGTATGAATTTGCGACTTGTAATGTATGATCGGTCGAACCGTCGTTCACAATTATGATTTCGATAGGCCTATAATTCTGATTAATAACGCTGTCGATAGCCTCTGCAAGCATTTCTGGCCGATTGTATACGGGAATAATTGTTGAGACTAATCCTTCAATTACACTCATGCCAGAGACTCCGACGTGAGATGAGTGTCTTCGCCCGAACGTCGAACAGAGTGCTCCGACAAATTCAATGACGCTGGAATTGGGTGGCGGGGGCAATATCTAATTGTGTTTATTGGTAAATACGTGTCGTTCATTTAATTAGTCTCTTAATTCTAAGGAGTTAATTGACATGTTCTGTTAAATAACCAAACCTCGACGGTTTAGTGTCAGTTTAGCGCTACTAACTAAGTAAGGAGTAGGCAATTGTTATGAAACGTCAGTATTTGTAACTGGTACACATTCGTCGGTGGCGTCGGCCATATTTTTTGTTAAGGCTGAGATACGATCTTCAGGGTGTTGTTTTGACAATTCATTATAAAGTAATTTGGTGTCATTATTTTCAATGTCTAGCTTTCCCGCTTGTGATTCGTGCCACAGGTGAATCAGCGGTAAATAGCCAAATTCCCATGTTTTTTGGGTAAGGGCTCGCTCCCAAAATTCGTTATCTTCGGAGCCCCAACCAACAAAACGTTCGTCAAAACCACCTATACGTTCAAATGCGGCTTTTGATGCGGTTATCGAGCCACCGCCTTCTGCGTTTTGCATTATTGAGTCAATCTCCAGCTTGTCACTAATACAGTGTTTAAAAATAACATCAGAGCTAGCGTTTTCGGGTAGGTAAAAAATAAATCGTTTTAAATTGATGAAATCAAAGCCGCGTTTAGACAGCGCAAGTGTTTCGCTCGCGTAACATGTGGGTACGAGAAGGTCGTTATCATGAAAAATCAAGCAGTTACTATTTGCGTGTTTCACACCTTCATTGAAGGCCCATGAACGAGAGTAGGCCATGTCAGCGACGGTTACTTGAGTGAACACGTAGGTAACCCATGGCGGTAAAATATCCTTAATAACGGATTGAACGTCTTGCTCAACGACGATGCATTCGATCTTACAGTTACGTTGGTTCGCTATGGCGTTGATGGTTGTCAGCAACAAGTCTATTCTCGCCGTACCACGGTGACCAATAATAAAACTAACTTCGGGTTCGATATGGTCCGGCGTATTATTAGGGTTGATGTCAAATGGGTAGGTATTAATTGCCTTGGAAAATAATTTGTTAGAAAAACTAGGGAAAATTTTTGGCAAGTACAAATCGGACGTCCAGAGCCAATCGCACTTAACACCAAAAGGGTTTTCAGATAAGTGTAGTTTTTGGTCTCGATTTCTGACTTGCATCCACGCAGGGCCCCCGTTTAGAAATCTTTTTCGAGTTAATAGATAGGTGTATCTAGGGGCGTCAAATAGGATTGCACCAAGTCGCTGCTTTAACGAAAAACTCATTGTGGTTTTAGGCGATTGCGGCAAGTCAATAACTTGATTGTGATTCCACCAACATGTTCGAATGAATAGCTAAATATAATCATGTGTACATATCTTTAATGGTTTTGCGATCTTAGGTTTATTGTAATGCTTATATCAGATATATGAGTATATGGGCTTTGTAAAGTCTCGTTAAATATATCGTGTTTTTTAAATTGTGGGTTAAACTTGCAACTGGTGCCAGCATCACGTTATGTTAGCGCCGCTCATTCAAACAACTCTTCTCGTAATGCCCTAATGTCTAAAACCGCTTTAGTTGTCACAAGTATATCCAGCCCAAACCCTGTACTCAAAGAACTGGCGTCTGGCGCGATTGAGAATGATTGGAAGTTTTATTGTGTGGGAGACTTAAAGACACCGAATGATTTTCAATTAGAAGGTTGCGATTTCATTAGCCATAAAGAACAGGTTTCGCTCTCTTCTTATAAAATATCGCCATTACTTCCTGATAATCACTACGCTAGGAAAAACTATGGATATCTCCAAGCGATTGAGAATGGCGCCGACCTTATTATTGAAACCGACGACGACAATGCTCCGCTTAAAAATTTTTGGACCAGGCAACAAACTGAAATAGAAGCAGAAAGAGTCGAAGGCGATGCACGTTGGATTAATGCGTATCAGTATTTTACTGATGAGTTGGTATGGCCTCGTGGCTTTCCACTATCTTGGATTAAACGTTCCTTAGATGTTGAATCTGATAGCACACAGTTGAAGCTGCGCAACGTGATTGCGCCGGTGCAACAATTTTTGGCTAATGGAGATACCGATGTCGACGCGATTTTTCGTTTAGTATTGTCTAACGAAGTAGAATTTAATCCTCGGCGCTACCCTTTGACTTTGTCTAAGGGAATGTGGTGTCCGTTTAATAGTCAAAGTACCCAATGGGACCAACGCGCGTTTAAGCTTTTGTATTTGCCGTCTCACTGTTCGTTTAGAATGACCGATATATGGCGATCTTTTGTTGTTCAAGCTTGTTTATGGGCAAACGATTGGCATTTGTCTTTTAATAGTCCTAGCGTTTTTCAACTAAGAAATGAACATGATTTGATGAAAGATTTTGAAGATGAAGTTCCGGGCTATCTGAATAATGATAAGATTGTTAATGAGCTTAGCAAATTACCATTGAGATCTGGAGATCAAGCGCTTCTATCGAATTTAGTTCTTTGTTATGAAAAACTGATTTCACTGAATTTGATTCAAGCAAAAGAAGAGCAACTCATCGAAGCATGGGTGCAAGACATATCTAGGCTTAGCGCTCAGGACATGTAAGTGAAATCTTCATTGGTGATTATCTTTAATCAAGATTTTTCAAAAAACATTGAGAAGCTTGAACTTTTATATGCCAATCGCTTTGACCGGATTCGTTATCTCGTGCCAACTACTTTTGCACGATTCTCAGCCCCCGGTTTGCGTAAAGGGAACTTACCTGTTGGCCTATATTTATCAATCGACTATGTATTGACGCTATTTAGGCGGGTTTTCGGTGGCCATGGAAAGTTCAGCGTTCTGGGTTCCGACTATCATAAAAATAACGCATCTAGAATTTTCAAGGTGCTTGGTGATCAATACTATTTCTATCATTTCATCTCACAAGCATCGAAGGCGCTATTAGAAGAAGATTCCGAATGGTTTTGGTTTGTTGGCGATGATGCGGTGTTAAATGCCAAAATCAATCAAAGTAATTTTTTCGACTCTTTCGACATCCAAAAGGATGTTGACGTGATTCTGTGTAAACCTGTTATTGCAACTGATTCTTGGCTTACTAAAATCCAAAATAGCGTCGAGAGTGCGAATCAAAAAATCAGTAAGGTCATCGGAACTAATGCTCCATATGAGCAAAAGCTGAACGTGGAAAAAGAAGACCGTAATTCAGAAAATCAAGCGTTGTGTGTGGCTTGTGCCGATTTTTTCGGGGTGCGCCGAGACGTTCTTGAGCGCTCACTAAAAGATTTTAATCAGTGTTTTAGGCAGAGAATTTTTGTTGAGGTATGTGTTCCAAATGTGTTGTTAAAACACTCACAAAATCCCGTTGCATTTTCAAATTTTACTTGGATTAGTCAACCTACCGAGGACGAGTTTGAAGCTATGGCGCAACAACTTGTCGACTCTAATACGGTGTTTGCTCACCCGATTAAATTATCATCTATGGGCGCCGACGAGCTCCAAGACTATCTTAAACAGAGTCAAGATTAGACAGAGAGTTTTGCCATTCCTTGTTGCAATATACTCACCTAAATCTAGGTAGATATTCAATCAGCCTGCGAAATATACGCTGTTAGTTGTTGTGCTCGGCTATCAACACTACTGGCAGAATGAGGCCATTCACTGCCAGCTGATTGGTGTGTAAATTTGAGCCCAAAAATCAAATGCAGATATTCATAGACTCGATCTGCTTTGTTCCCGAATATTGGTCTAAAAAGCGATAATATTCGCGAGCTGTCGGTTGTTGGTTTTTGCACAATATGATGCGGCTTCGCCGCTTTATTCGACACCTTGGTTAATTCGCTTGCCCAAGTGTCAATAGAAATAGTGGTCGAATATCTATCTCTTAAAAGCTTAAATGAATTGCTATTAAGATCTTCCCTAAGTGATTTGGATTTTGATTGAATAAGGAGGTTAACGGCTTGTTCGGTGTCTCCAATGTCAAACATTAAACAATTCTTTCTGTGAACTAGGCTACCTTCTTCGACTGAACCGATGTAGTTGCTGGAAACCAGGGTAACGTTGTGCTGAAACGCCTCCCACGCAACAATGGGGCCGGTTTCCCAATGCGAGGTGAGAATCATTACATCGCTAACGCTGTAGACTAATTCTTTGAGTTCGATAGAGTCTAAAACGCCAAAGTAGTGAATGTTTGAGTTGAGCTGTTTATCTAGCCATGCATTAAACTTAAACATATCTGCTTGCGGCCCATCTCCCGCAATCAGAATTTTCGTAGCTGGTTCCTTATGCAATAACTTATCGAAAATTGATAAGAGATCCTCGACCCTTTTTTGATCCTCCTCTATACGTCCTACGTAAGCAACTGTGAACGACTCGTTTGGTCGATTTCGTACAGCGGCTGAATCCAAGAGCTCAACACCGTATGGTGCATATAGAACGTTTTCAGGCTCAATTGGAGTTTTCTCAATAACCAGTTTGCTCGTTAATCTATTGGTCGTAATAACCGCATCAATGCATTTATGATAGTGACTAATATCGTCAATTAGGCCTGGATGAATTCCATGCAAGGTTGTTACCACTCGAATGTCTCGGTTCCCTTGCGCTCTTAAATTGTTTACTGCGGTATATACATCAACAATATTCACCACTAGAACTATATCTGGCTTGGTCGCTTTAAGTAGATTTTCAATAACGCGTGATCTGCCTTCAATCAACCCGGTTGGGTTGTCGATGACATGGACATTCTCGAACGGATGAACCCGCAAATAGTCATCTATTTTGTGATGCATTCCCGAGGTTAGTGCGATTGAGACACTAAATTGTTTATTTTTAGTGTCTCGAGTAGTGGCTAAGCCTGAGACAATATAATCTAGCCAAGTTTGTACCCCTCCAAGTGGGTAGGCCGATGGGGCTACGAACAATAGCTTTACTGGACTTATTGCAGTATTCAACTTAAATTCTCTTTGTTACTGACAGAACACGTACGTCAAATTAGTAGTTGAAGCTGATTGAGAAATTATCATCGTTGAAAGTGCGGTATCGGTGTATTGAAAAAAATTAGTTCGAAGATAAAAAGCTCAGATACACTTCGTAAGCGGTCGTCAGTCTAACTGAATAATTGCCTGTCGCGACCGGCTATCTTTGTTAAGATCAATCAATATAAGATTTGCTTGATGACAGCCAAGCTTAATTATACAGCAAAGAACCTATTTTGTTTGATTCCGACATTAGGCCTTTTTTGAGTTTTCAATTGTTTGCGTTTTGATCGTCAGTGTTAGTCGTTTCAGTAGTAGAATTTGATATTTACCATCGCGAGAGCCTTGCTTAATGGCTTATTTTCGAGTCGCCTAAATTTGGTTATCTGGCCTGTATTTAGAGTTTAGTTTCTTTATGTTTCTTGGACTATTTTTCATATTGTTAGCGTACGCTTGTCTTCGCGGTCTCTCGACTGATCGTCAGATGTTGGCGATGGTGGTTTTAGTGGGCTTTCTACAAGATCCTGCTCGCAAGTTAATCGCTGGAGAACCGGTGATTATGACGGTATTGGTCGGGGTAGTAATAGGTTGCATGGTGTTGAGGCAATTATTGATCTCGCGACAATCATTTTTGGATCCATTTACTCGATGGACAGACACGATTAATCCAGCGTTGAAACTTTATGTGCTTCTTGTGGTCGCACAAGGGTTTCACTCTCTCATACGGTATGGTTCACCCATTGTCCCTGCATTAGGTGCAATCTTTTATCTGGCTCCATTAGTCGCGATCGGCCTAGGATATTCTCAGTTTGGTCGATTCGAGGTGGTGCGGCAGTTCCTAACGATCTTTTGCTGTTTGGCACTATTGGTCGCGATTACTGTAATAGCCTCTTTTTTTGGGTTTGACAGTGCCGTCTTCGGCGAAGTCGGAAGTGGTTTGGTAATTTACGACCAAGGAACGATTCTAAAAGCATATTCCGGATTAATGCGGAGTTCGGAAATCGCTTCCTGGCACATGGGGGCCTGTGTTTGTTTTTTAATAATATTGGTGGCCGATAAGGGAACTACTCCTGCGGCTGTCGTCGCTGCCTTAGCGGTATTTTTGTTGATGAGTTCGATTGTCTTGACAGGGCGACGCAAAATGATTTTGCAAATATTAATTTTCAGTTCACTCTATTTTCCTGTTTTGCGGTACTACCAAGGACGCTTATCGAGTCGATTTATATCCATCTCTGCACTAGGGATAAGTTTTGTATTGGTAGCGTATTGGTTTCTACCATCCTTCGAGGGGACTCAATACGACTTGTACGTAGCGCGCAGTGTCTCGGTGTTTGAAGACGCA
The DNA here is from genome assembly GCA_964420885.1 of uncultured Gammaproteobacteria bacterium. Lineage (GTDB taxonomy): Bacteria > Pseudomonadota > Gammaproteobacteria > Arenicellales > Arenicellaceae > Arenicella. The sequence goes on along the minus strand of CAYQVT010000095.1, from coordinate 3,342 downwards.
GGCGATAGATTTGCTTCGCTCGGCATCGGTTCGGTCGGATGGGCTTACCGAGATTACGGTTTTTTTGGCGGCGGCTTAGGTGTGGCTGCGCAAGGTGCACAACATTTTGCATCTGGTGGTATCGCTTCATCAGGTGCCAGCGAAGGCGGTATCGGAAAATTAGTCTCTGAATTAGGTATACTTTCCCTGTTCGTAATCGTCTGGCTGGCGTATACCTTTTCGATGTATTTACACAATTGTTTAAAACTTGTGGCTGAGGCTGCTCCAAATAAGCTGATTCTTGTCGTCGGTGTCTTAGCATTTATAATCGCTAATGTTCCGACATTCATCGTCGCGTCTCAAGTTTATGGAGACATGTTTATCATACTCGTTATGGGTTTACTAACAGGCGCTTTGTTTGCGATTCCAAACCAAATTACCCAGCAACTTTCTATTGCTCCCCGCCGACACTCATGAATATTATCGGTTTGAATGCATTTCACGGAGACTCATCCGCATGCTTGTTTGTTAACGGGCAGATGATTGCAGCGGTTGAGGAAGAACGATTTCGAAGGGTTAAACACTGGGCCGGGTTCCCAAGTGAATCGATTCGGTTTTGTTTACAATCGAGCAAAATGAGTTTGAGTGATATCGATGCGATTGCAATCAATACCGATCCCAAAGCCGCACGTTGGAAGAAGATAGCGTACGCCTTGTCAGGTCAAGCGTCGCTGTCCCTGATTCGAGAAAAATTACTAGTTAGAGAAAAGCGTAAGAGTATCGAAGAACATTTGTTAGATGCGTTTCCGGACCAAGTTTTTAAGGGCAATGTTGACTATGTTGAACACCACATGGCTCATTTGGCATCGGCCTATAATGTGTCTCCATTCGACAATGCTAGTATTATTTCTGTCGATGGCTTCGGTGATTTTTCCAGTGCTGCATGGGCTTATGGGGACAAGGGTGATATCGACGTTCAAAAGCGAATTTATTTCCCCCACTCACTCGGCATCTTTTATCAGGCATTGACTCAGTATTTAGGTTTTCCCCACTATGGTGACGAATATAAGGTTATGGGCTTAGCACCCTATGGGGAACCTGTTTATCGCGAACAAATGGATCAAATAGTCTCGGCTAGTGATGATGGAGGTTTCGAATTGAATTTGGACTTTTTTCAACATCACAAAAACCCTATCGGCTATGAATGGGACGGTGGTGCTCCCAAAGTTAGCCGTCTTTATACCGATGAGCTAGCGCGATTACTTGGCCCGGTGAGAACGCATGATCAGCCTCTTGAACAACATCACAGAAATTTGGCGCGTTCGATTCAGGATGCTTATGAACGTGTTTTTTTTACTAATTTGAATTATTTGCACTCGCAACATAAATGCAACAATTTGGCGATCGCCGGAGGTTGCGGGATGAATTCGGTTGCAAATGGAAAGGTTCATCTGCGCACGCCGTTTAAAAATGTCTACATTCAATCTGCTGCTGGTGACGCGGGTGGCGCAATCGGAGCAGCTGTTGAGGCGGGTAAGAGGCGCTCCGGTTCCGAAAAATTCGTAATGAGCCATTCGTTTTGGGGGCCGAGCTACGATGATACAGAGTTGGATCAGCTTGTTAATGATAGCCAAAGCCAGCTCAACGCTGAAAATTGTGGTATCCAACGTCATTTACCTCTCGCTAAACTGATTGATAAAGTGAGTGATGCCATCATAGAGGGCAAGGTTGTTGGTTGGTTTCAAGGGGCAATGGAGTGGGGCCCTCGCGCATTGGGTAACCGTTCGATATTGGGAGACCCTCGGCGCTCAGATATGAAGGATATATTAAATCTTAAAATTAAACGGCGAGAGTCCTTTCGGCCGTTCGCACCATCCGTATTACAGGAGCACGTCAAAGACTGGTTTGAATCAGATGCTCCAGTGCCATTTATGATGAAGGTCTTCCAAGTTCTCGAGTATCAGCGATCAAAAATACCGGCAATAACGCATGTCGATGGTTCGGGAAGATTACAAACAGTCACCGATAAGACAAATTATCGCTATTACAAATTGATTGAGAGTTTTTATAATAAGACTGGGGTGCCGATGTTATTAAACACATCGTTTAACGAAAACGAGCCTGTGGTCTGTAAGCCAGAGGAAGCGCTTGCTTGCTTTCTACGCACCCATATGGATGTGCTTGTACTTGGTTCTCACTTGATAACGCGAAACGGCGATGCTACTTGAATCTCAGACTGGTATCAGTGTATTTTTTGTGATTTTTATCGTCACATTATTTACCGTTTTCTTCCTCTCTAAGTATGCACCAAAGGTAGGATTATTGGCGCTACCGGGTGAGCACCGCTTACATAAAATAGCGACACCGATGGTCGGTGGTATTGCTATTTATTTAAGTCTCTTATTAGGCGTGTTTACAATTGACAAGACCGCTACACTATTACTTCCCAGCCTATTTTTGATATGCGCTGTTGGTGCTTTGGATGACCGTTTTGCCTTACCTTCGTGGGTCCGTTTTTTGGCGCAAGGAATATCAGCGTACTTAATGGTCTATTTTACTAATGTTGTGTTAGTTGATTTAGGATACTTATTGTCAGGAAGTGCTAGAGTTGTAATGGTTAATTATTGGCCGGCTGGTTTAACGATATTCGCCTGTATAGGTGTCATAAATGCAGTCAATATGTCTGATGGGCTTGATGGTTTAGCGGGCAGCCTAGTGTTGGTCGTGCTAATAACTTTGTTGCTAGTCGGCCACCCTCTACAAAACCTAATACTTGTGACAGCCAGTTCTGTCGCGGCTTTTCTGTGTTGGAATTTGAGAATAGGGCGTGATCGGGCCAAAGTGTTTTTAGGCGATGCAGGGTCAATGATGCTTGGTTTACTACTCGCATACTTACTAATTTTTTACTCTCAATTTGAGGGAGGGATATATCCGGTTACTGCTCTCTGGTTGCTAGCCTTGCCGCTGATAGATGCGGTATCGGTATTAATTGTTCGCCCGCTGCGTGGGCGATCGCCTTTCTCGGCCGACAGAATTCATTACCATCATCAATTGTTGGATAAAGGTTTATCAGTCAATGGCACATTGTTGGTAGCGCTTGTGCTTCAGATTTTGTTTATCGTTCTGGGAGTGTTTTTATGGGTGTATAAAGTGGCTGAATATCTTCAATTGATATTATTTCTTTCAATATTCTTTAGCTACAGCATTCGGCTTTATTATTTTTCCGCAAAGATATCAAAATACGGTAATACGCAATAAATTAATTTCAAAAACCATTGTCAATCCTGTGGCTCTCAGTTAATATTGCGCGCTCGTTGCAATGAGGTCCTTTGAGGCCTATGAAGCGATGTTTTAACGGTTTGG
>CAYQVT010000094.1:0-12798 GCA_964420885.1 uncultured Gammaproteobacteria bacterium | reverse complement strand
GTGGGCAACCTTTTAACAAAAGCGCAGGCGCTCTATCGCCCGATAGCTCTAAAATGGTATTGCCGCCGGAGACATCATTAATGGCTGCGAATGTACCACTCACTTCTGTTTCAAATTGAGACACCAAATCTCTTACATTCTCGGCGAGTACTATCACACCCCATTCATTCGGGCCTAACCAAAGAATGGTATTTTCACCAGCTTGCACAAAGGTATTTGCATCCATTGGCAACTCAGTGCCGAATACTTTTTTTACAGCAGTTGTAAACGCCGTGTTTTCGCTAGAACCTCGGAGATTAATATGGCCCAAAAACGCATGTTCTTTTATATTGAGAATATCTGGGTGTGTCCCAAGTTGAGAGAAATCAATTTCTATCATTGGGCTGGTCAGAGTTAGATCAGACATTTTGTTTTTCTCCCTTTGGGTCGACAAACACCGTCGATGATATTTCAGCAGCCACAAAACGGCCATCGGGTGTACTCACGAAAACCGTTTCACCCATTCTATTATGACCGTTCTTAAGCAAGGCGAGTGCAATAGACCGGCCCGCGCACGCACTGTGATAACTCGATGTAACATGGCCGAGCATCGGTACAGGTATTTGGTCACTCGCCTGATTAACAATTTGCGCACCTTCTTGAAGCACTTCTTTCGGGTCTTGAGTGAGTAAACCAACAAATTGCTTACGGTCTTCTCGGGCCGTATCAACCCGGCTCAAAGATCGTTTTCCCAAGAAGTCTTTTGCCTTAGAAACAGCCCAGCCCATGCCAAGATCGATAGGCGTTACCGAACCATCGGTATCTTGACCGACAATCACGTAGCCTTTCTCAGCACGCAGTACATGCATTGTTTCGGTGCCATAGGGGGTAATATCGTAGTCTTCTCCAGCGGCTATCAAACGTTCCCAAACAAATCGGCCATAATTGGCATTTACATTCATTTCGTAACAGAGTTCGCCTGAAAAACTAATTCTGTTTACGCGCACTGGAACGCCGTCGATCGTCCCTTCACGTGAAGTCATAAACGGAAACGCTTCTTTATCGAAATCGATACCATCAACCACGGCACTCACCACTTTCCGGCTATTCGGGCCGGCAACGGCAGCGGTCGCCCAATGATCCGTCACAGAGGTTAGATAAACTTCCAATTCAGGCCACTCTGTTTGTAACCAGAGTTCCATCCACGACATGACGCTTGCGGCGCCACCGGTTGTTGTATGCATGAAATAACGGTTCTCGTCGAGGCGAATGGTCACACCATCATCCATTACCATGCCATCTTCGCCCAGCATAAACCCATAACGAGCGCAGTTAATACCAAGCTTCTTCCAAGCATTGGTGTAAATAATATTCAGAAAATCACCAGCATCTTTACCACTGATTTCAATTTTACCTAGGGTCGACGCGTCCATAATACCGACGCTATTGCGAACCGCTAGACATTCGCGATCAACTGCTTGGTGGATGGATTCACCATTAATAGGAAAATACCAAGGTCGTTTCCACTGCCCGACGTCCTCAAACAAAGCGCCTTTTTCTTGATGCCAAGTGTGCATGGCTGTTTTTCGCATCGGATCAGACAGCGTGTAACCAATCTCCGGCCCAGCGATTGCGCCGAAGCTAACGGGTGTGTAGTTTGGTCGAAAAGTGGTGGTTCCAGTATCTGAAATCTTATTACCTAATGCTTCAGACAAGATAGCCATGCCGTTGATATTACCCATCTTGCCTTGATCGGTACCAAACCCCAGTGCAGTGTAACGCTTTACGTGTTCGATCGACTCAAAACCCTCTCGGGCGGCTAAATAAATATCTGAGACGCCAACGTCGTTTTGTGGGTCAACAAAGGCCTTAGGACCACGGCTTGGCGACCCAACGGTGGGCACGCGCCATAATGGTGTTAACGCCGTATTCATATCTTCATTGCAAGGCGGGGCGCTCATTTCAATGACTTTGAAACCAAGCGAATTGCAAGCCGCCTGGCCAGCCAAACAACCTTCTTTTAGACAATCGTCTAAGGCAAAACTAGCATTAGCTGCGCCAACCGATTGTTGCTCTTGTACAACTTTGCCGGTCTCAAAGCAGGCTTTGTCATCGTTCCACACCGCTTTGCCGCCGGATTGAGAAAACAAATGTATCGCTGGGTTCCAACCACCTGAGACCGCTATTAGGTCACAGGCGATTCGCTGAGTATCACCTGAAATAGATTTTCCGTCAGCGCTAATTTGCCGAATTTCAGCGCCAACGACTTTTGAGGTGCCAAGTGCATTGACCACGGCTTGCCCAAAAATAACCTTTACGCCCACTGCCGTAGCTTGCTTAGCCAAATCTGTATTCTCAGCCCTAGAATCAACCAGATTGACTTCTTGCGTGCCCGCGTTCTTTAAATCAATCGCGGTTTGATAAGCACCATCATTATTGGTGAAAACCACGGCCTTTTCACTCAGTTTGATTGCATAGCGGTTGGTGTAACTCGAGACAGCCGTGGCCATCATAACTCCTGGGCGGTCATTGTTCGCAAACACAATTGGGCGCTCATGCGCGCCACTCGCGAGTACCACCTGTTTAGCGCGAACTCGCCAAACACGTTCACGAGGGCCATGGCGATCTTTTATAGCCAGATGATCGCTCAAACGTTCGGCCACGGTTAAAAAATTGGCATCGTGATAACCAAACACCGTGGCTCGAGGAATCATTGTTACCTCAGGCATAGAGGCGAGTTCTGAAACAATCTCTTCAAGCCACTTATCCGCAGGTTTGGAATCAATCAATGACTTTGACGATAATAAGCGTCCACCAAACTCTTCTTGTTCATCAACTAACATCACCCGAGCACCAGTACGACCGGCCGCTAAGGCCGCCATTAAACCGGACGGACCAGCCCCTGCGACTAAAATGTCACAATGCGCATTGGTTTTTTCATAGTGATCAGGGTCAATCTCTTTAGGAGACTCACCCAAGCCCGAAGCTTTGCGAATTATATGTTCATAGGTCATCCAGAACTTCTTTGGCCACATAAAGGTTTTGTAGTAAAACCCCGCGGGTAAAAATCGAGAGAACACCCCAAATACTGACATTAGGTCGAAATTCACATTCGGCCACGCATTGGTACTATTAAACACCATCCCTTCGTATATTTGCGCTTGCGTACCACGCACATTGGGTATGGTTAGCGCACCGCGTTCGACTTGAAACAAGGCATTAGGCTCTTCTGCACCATCACCAACAACGCCACGAGGACGATGATACTTCCAACTGCGCCCAACCAGTCTGACTCCATTGGCTAGCAGAGCCGACGCGATTGTGTCGCCGTGATAACCTTGATACTGCTTTCCCTCAAAAGTGAAGTTAATGGGTTTTGATCGGTCAATACGACCACCGCTTGAAAGGCGATTCATTATCGTTGCCCCTCAAACTGTTCGAGACTGGGTCGTGGGTCTTCTATTTTATAAACGCATTTAAATTTATACGTTACCGTGTCGCGAACCGCATTAAACCAGCGACGACAGCCTGCCGAATGATTCCACAATTCTCGGTGTAATCCTTTGGGGTTCTCCCAATAAAACACATAATCGGCCCATTCTTCATCCGTCAACGCATACGGATCAACAGGTCGAATATTATGTGCTTCGCCACCATAACTAAACTCGCTTTCATCACGTTTTCCGCAATAAGGGCATTCTATTAGTAACATCGTTTTGCCTAAAACAGTTTAAGGGTTAGTGAGCAACGCCAGCAGCGCCATGTTCATCAATCAGCGCTCCGGAAACGAATCGATCCAAAGCAAATGCCGCGTTTAGTTCGTGTGGTTGATCCTTAGCTACGGTGTGAGCAAATACCCAGCCTGAACCCGGGGTTGCTTTAAACCCGCCGGTACCCCAACCGCAATTAAAATACAGTCCCTTGATATCGGTCTTGCTGATAATCGGGCAAGCATCTGGACAGGTATCTACAATTCCTCCCCATTGACGATTCATTCGTACTCGACTAAAGATTGGAAACAGTTCCATAATTGCTGTCATTGTGTGTTCAATGGTGGTGAAACTGCCACGTTGACCATAGCCGGTATAACTGTCGATTCCAGCCCCGATGACTAGGTCACCTTTATCTGACTGACTGATGTACCCATGCACGGCGTTGGACATCACAACCGTGTCTAAAACAGGCTTAATCGGTTCTGATACAAATGCTTGCAATGGGTGGCTTTCCAACGGCAATCGAAGCTCAGCCATTGCCGCCAACACGCTGGAACTCCCTGCGGTAACCACACCCACCTTTGGTGACTCAATATAACCTTGACTGGTTTCGACACCCTGAATTTCCCCGTTTTCGCGACGAAAACCCGTCACTTCACAGTTTTGAATGATATCGACGCCATACTTATCAGCGCCGCGCGCAAAGCCCCAAGCGACGGCATCGTGCCTCGCTGTGCCACCGCGCGCTTGAAATGACGCGCCCAATATCGGGTAACGACTGTCAGGAGAACAATTTAGATGTGGTATACGCTTCTGTAATTCGGTAGCGCCAACGACTTCACCGTCAACACCATTTAAGCGATTCGCATTAACTCGGCGTTGAATATCACGCATGTCTTGAAGGGTGTGGCCTAAATTGTAGACTCCTCGTTGACTGAACATAACGTTATAGTTCAGGTCCTGGCTAAGCCCTTCCCAGAGTTTCATTGATTTTTCGTATAGATGCGCGGCTTCATCCCAAAGGTAATTAGACCGAACTATCGTTGTATTACGACCGGTATTGCCACCACCAATCCAGCCTTTTTCAAGCACAGCAATATTATGCATACCATGTTCCTTAGCCAAATAGTATGCCGTCGCCAAACCATGACCGCCGCCGCCAACAATTATCGCGTCATAACGTTTTTTGGGAGTTGGGCTACGCCAAGCTCGCTCCCATTTTTCGTGGTGGCTCATTGCATTGCGAGCCAAAGAAAAAATCGAATATTTACTCATGGTCATGGCCTTTCGAATCTAACACTCAATTACATTAACAGCGAGTCCGCCGCGAGACGTCTCTTTGTATTTAGTTTGCATATCGGCACCGGTATCGCGCATGGTCTTTATTACCTTATCTAAGGAAACAAAATGCGTGCCATCGCCTCTCATCGCCATACGCGCCGCGTTAATTGCCTTCACTGAGGCCATTGCATTGCGTTCAATACAGGGCACCTGAACCAAGCCGCCAACCGGGTCGCAGGTCAAACCCAAATTGTGTTCCATGCCAATTTCTGCAGCATTTTCTACTTGTTGAGGTGTGCCTCCCAATACTTCACATAAGGCACCCGCCGCCATCGAACAGGCTGAGCCCACTTCGCCTTGACAACCCACTTCAGCGCCAGAAATAGAAGCATTCTTTTTAAATAAGGTACCTATCGCGGCCGCAGTTAATAAGAATCGCACTATTCCATCGTCGTTTGCACCCGAAATAAAACGATCATAATAATGCAATATAGCCGGGATAATTCCTGCCGCACCGTTAGTCGGCGCGGTAACAACTCGCCCGCCACCTGCATTCTCTTCATTTACCGCCAAAGCGTATAAATTAACCCAATCTAGAATGCACAAAGGATCGCGCAAAGAGGCTTCTGGCTGAGACTTCAAACTCTCATACAGTTCTGCCGCACGGCGCTTAACTTTCAAGCCGCCCGACAATACCCCCTTTTGCTCACAGCCTCGTTGCACACAGGCTTTCATTACGGCCCATATCTCTAGCATGCCGGCACGAATTTCTTCTTCACTACGCCACGCTTTTTCATTCTCAAACATCACGTCACTGATCGACATATTATGCGCGCGTGTGATCGCGAGTAACTCTTCAGCGGTATTAAATGGGTAAGGCAATTCGGTGGAGTCTTCAACAATACGATCAGCCCCCATGGCTTCTTCATCGAGCACAAAGCCGCCGCCAACTGAATAATATATTTTACTTAAGAGTTCTTGCCCATCGTCATTATAGGCAGCAAATTTCATACCATTAGAATGGTGCTCTAAGGTCTCGCGACGATGCATAATTAAATCGTGAGGCTCGTCGATTGTGATCGCGTGCTCGCGATTTAGCGAAATAATCCGAGAAGTGCGAATTTGCTCAAGCTGTTCGCTAACGGTGTCAACATCGACTGTTTCAGGCTCATCGCCTTTAAGTCCCAGCAATACTGCTTTGTCTGATCCATGGCCTTTTCCAGTCGCACCTAAAGAACCGTACAATTCGGTTTTAACTCGCCCTACTTTAGACAAAACACCTTGTTCTTTTAGACCATCAATAAACCACTTAGCAGCACGCATAGGGCCAATGGTATGAGAACTGGATGGCCCAATACCGATGGTAAATAAATCAAATGCACTAATGCTCATGACGAATCCTTAAATTAAGGTTTAACTGTGTTGAAGAATATAGCAGCAAAGTAAATCGACTTAATCATCTACGACTTACAATTGTGCCATCGCGACGCCCTTAATTTAGCTCAAAATTTACACGCCTGATTGACGGAACTCCTTTACAATTTGGCGGACAAATAAAATTATAGGTGTCGCTAATGGCTACGTTCGTAAAACGCAGTGTTCAAGCCTTGCTGGGGCTCATTTTCTTGATCTGGTTAATTACTTTTTTGGCGCTTAAGTTTGAACGCCACGAATATAGCCCAATCACAGACCAACAACGTGCTCAGGCAACGGCTTACCTCGACGGCAAAGTTACTCCAGCGCCAACAAATTGGAGATTCGAAACCTTTAGTCCAGAACAAGGTGTTAATCTTAGAACAGGCATTGTCGATACGCCTAGTGCCAAAGGCACGGTTGTTCTTGTACCAGGCTTTACCGGTACCATTGAAATGTCGATGGAAACCATTACCCGATTCAATAACTTAGGTTATCGTGTCGCCGCGATTGAATATCGAGGACAAGGCAAATCATATCGCCCTCTGGCTCACCCAGAGAAAGGCTACGTCGAAGACTACCAGCTATTAGGCAGTGACGTGGCTAAGTACGCTAAACACATAAAACGTAATGGCGAACCGCTTTTCTTTTTCTCGATTTCAAAAGGAGCTCACATAACGATGCGTATGGCAGCTGAGCAGAACGTTGATGTTAGCGCCTATGCCTTGGTGGTTCCCATGATTCAAATCAACACCGGCGAATTGAATTATTCCTTTGTTCGAAGTCTCGCGCATACCCTGAACGCTGTTGGCCTAGGTGCTATGTATTCGCCTGGCAGTACACAATGGCCTCCCGAGCCTCTCGTGTTTGGTGAAGCGAATGGCTGTAACGCCAACCCTGAGACTGCTCAGTTACAAAGTGCCATGTTTGCCCTTGACGAAACCTTGAGGACACGCGGAGCGACCATCAAGTGGTTAAAGGAAACCACCGATTCTAGTGAAAAATTACTCACTCCGGATTTCATGAAGGCGGTTACGCAACCTGTCAAAATATTCACCTCTGGTGATGACCGCTTAGTGAGAAGCGACGTGGCAAAAAACTTTTGCTCATCTTTGGAAAATTGCGAAGTATCGCACTTTGAAGACGCGCGGCACTGTATTAACCGCGAGAGCCGCGAACGCATGAGTGACATAATTCGCCAATCTATTTCGCTTTTTGAGCAAGCAGCGCGAACTCCATAAGCAATGGTCTAGTTAAGAGACCGGTTTATCGTGACATTGCCACTTACGACAGTTTCTCTCGCCTCAATTGCCGTTCGTCCCGAGGCGAAACATTATACCGATCACGATACGACTTACTAAAATGCGGTGCTGAAACAAACCCGCAGGCAATTGCCACTTCGGCAATTGATTTGTCGGTTTGCAGCAGTAATTGACGCGCTTTCTTTAGGCGTAAATCAAGATAATATCGACGTGGTACGCAATTGAGGTATTTCTTAAATAGTCGCTCCAGCTGGCGGCGTGAAATACCAACCAGTGATGCTAAATCGTCGAGCGCAATCAACTCTTCCAAATTGGCTTCCATTAAGGCGACTGCTTCCGTAAGCTTTGGTTGATTAGTACCGACCAGTAATTTTAGTGGAATTCGTTGTTTATCGTAGCTACCGCGCATGCGATCGCACATGAATTGCTCAGATATAGAGACCGCCAATTGATTACCGTGCTGTTTTTTAACCACATGTAACATCATGTCCAATGGTGCTGTACCACCGGCCGCGGTATATCGATCCTTGTCGATCTCAAATAATTCTTCGGAAATGATGATTTCAGGACGCATTTCTCTCAAACTGGCGATATTTTCCCAATGAATGGTCGAGCGATAACCGTCTAGCAAGCCAGCCTTTGCCAAAATATACGTTCCTGTACATAAGCCACCTAGAATCGTATGTCTTGATTTAAACTTATGTAACTGGCGGCTTATTTCATCAGTCCATTGTTCTTGAACCCGCGTACCGCTGCAGACGAATAGCACATCTAAATGTCTTGCATTAGCGAACTTATTTCCCGGCGCAATCTCTAAACCATTGCTCGCCAGCACCGATTTGCCGTCCATTGTATAAGTGGGCCACTGATAAAACTCCTGACGGCCCAATTGATTTGCCATTCGCAATACTTCAACTGCAGAACTGACTGCAATCATCGAGTAATTAGGCAATAGCAAAAAGCCGTAGCGGAGAGGCTTGGATTCAATTTCTCTCATATGATTACATCCTCGAAAGCGATTCAAGTTCAGACATGGCTAATCAAATACTCGAATGCAAAATCTTTGATCATTGACCACCACCACAAACTTAGTCGTAATACGATGCTGACCACCGAAGCGTTTTTTATAATTATTGCAATTCTGACATAGCCTCAGCGAATTCGATCATATCACCAAAATCACACTTGTAAATACGTTCAAATACAACAAAATAGCGTATCGAAACCCTCGTATCGTCAACACAATTAATTACAATTATTCGATATATATTACTGTTAGTATCGAAATATCGATATTTATAAAGTGTAAGAAATGATTGTTACCAACCGTTTTATTGGGGTCAATTGACCCGGGTCAACACAGAACCAACCACGGAAATGTCGATATGCCACAGCACGCCAAATGCCGAACAACATTGGATTTTCCGCAAGGAACTCCCAAAGGTTATATTTAATTAGAAAACAAACCGATTTTTTGTGCGGACAAACACCTCGACTTAAGCAAGCCTGAATCGACACTCAGCTTGACCGATCTAGGATACTCGGACAGTGAAATTGAAACCTGTGCCAGTGACGCGACGTATTTTTAACCACTAAACACGCTTTCCCTCTGATGACAAAAACGGCATCGGAGGCGGCGATCGTCAATATTAGTTCTATTGAAGGCTTGGGTGCCAATCCTTTACACGCCGCATACGGTGCTTCTAAAGGCGCAGTGGCCTCGTTCAATCACAACACTGCGCTCGAATATGGACCTCATGGTATTCGCTGTAACACGATTGCACCGGGATGGATTACTACACCGTTTAATGAGGCACTACTGGACAAGTTTCCTGACCGTCAAGTGGTTGACGAAGAGATCAAAGCCCTGCATCCGATTGGACGTTTAGGCTTGCCTAAAGACATTGCTGAGACGGTTGTGTGGCTGGCAAGCCCGAGCGCGAGCTTTATCACAGGCCAAGAAATCGTCGTTGATGGAGGCCGATTGGCAAAGCTCCCGCTTCCAAAATTATGACGGTATGCCTCAAGTTCTATTTTTCTCAAACTTTATCAAGACTAAAAACATGACTAGTGACGCACTTTCTTTAAACAACAAATCAGTACTGATTACCAGTGGCAGCGGTGGCGTGGGCTTAGAAACCGCAAAACAGTTTTGCCAATTGGGAGCAACCGTCATTATTACCGCGAACAATGACGACAAACTTTACTCGGCCTTAGCGCATTTACCAAGTAAGCAAGCGTATTCAATCAGCGGAGATATACGTTCATCGCAAACCGCTGAAAAAGCCATGTCGTTCGCTCGAAAACAAACCGGCCGACCGGAGGATATCTTAGTCAATAACGCCGGTAAAATCTTGCGCCAACCCACCAGCCAGACAAGCGATAAGGACTGGCAGCACTTTATGGATGTCAATGTAAGCGGCGTATTCTTCTTCAGCCGTGCCTACGCGAATCAAACCAAAGGCCATGGCTCGATCGTGAATGTATCCTCAACTTGCGCTCAAGTTGGAGCGGCGGGACTCGCCGCTTACTGCGCCAGCAAGGGCGCTGTCGATCAATTAACACGCTCTATGGCGTTGGAATTGGCGGCCCAGAAAATATCCGTGAATGCGGTCGCGCCAGGTGCGATAAATTCCCCCATGCTTTACTCAAAACACAGCCCCGAAAGCAGCGATAATTCAGTGGTAGAAAGTAATGTTTCAGCGATACCCATAGGAGTCATCGCCGAACCTCAAGAGATTGCAAGAGCGATCATATTTCTAGCGACCCAACCGCATATCACGGGCTCAATTCTCTCGATTGACGGTGGCTATACAGCGCAGTGATTAATACGGCAAAATAATCGTAAAAAGAGTCGCAAAAATCACGATAATTCGCTGTATCTATTAGGTTTACGCATTAAGTTCATTTATTATATCGCTCCTATTTCTGGAACCAATATCGGGAGTGCCTTGTGCGCATCAATTATTTTAATACGCTGCCGTTGAGAGTGCAGCTTGAAGAGCTCGGCAAATGCCGTTTTATGGACCGCAACGAATTCGAGAATGGTGTGGATATCATCCGCGACAAAAAGATCGTTATTATTGGTTGTGGAGCACAAGGATTGAATCAAGGCCTTTGCTTGAAAGACTCTGGTCTCGATGTTAGTTACGCGCTGCGCCCGGAAGCGATTGCTGAAAAACGTCAGTCTTATCAAAATGCGGTGGATAATGGCTTTGCGGTTGGTACTTATGAAGAACTGATTCCAGACGCTGATATTGTGATGAACTTGACTCCTGACAAGCAACACAGCTCGGTTGTTAATGCAGTGATGCCGTTAATGAAAGCCGGCTCCACACTTGACTATGCACACGGATTTAACCTTGTTGAAGAAGGCATGCAAATCAATAAGGACATTACCGTGGTCATGATGTGCCCTAAATGTCCTGGCTCTGAAGTTCGACAAGAATTCGTGCGAGGCTTCGGCGTGCCCACCTTGATAGCGGTCCATCGTGAAAACGACCCTCGAGGCGACGGTCTAGAAATAGCTAAAGCACTGGCGGTTGCAACCGGAGGGCATCGTGCTGGAGTACTAGAGTCATCGCCCATAGCTGAAGTTAAGTCAGATTTAATGGGTGAGCAAACCATTCTTTGTGGAGTTCTGCAAACAGGTGCGGTGCTGGGCTTCGATAAGATGGTTGAGGAAGGGGTTGATCCAGGTTATGCCGCAAAGCTAATTCAATATGGCTGGGAAACCGTGACTGAAGCCCTGAAACACGGTGGCGTCACCAATATGATGGACCGTCTGAGCAATCCGGCGAAAATCAAGGCCTATGACCTCTCGGAAGAACTGAAAGACCTCTTGCGTCCATTGTTCCAAAAACACCAAGACGACATTATCTCAGGAGAGTTCTCAAGTACTATGATGGCGGATTGGGATGCTGACGATGTAAACCTGCATAAGTGGAGAGCCGAAACAGCCGAAACCAATTTTGAAAAACAGCCAATCACTAGTGCTGATATCCCCGAGCAAGAGTATTTTGATAACGGAATTCTACTGGTTGCATTTGTCAGAGCCGGTGTGGAACTTGCGTTCGAAACCATGGTTGACGCCGGTATTATCGAAGATTCTGCTTATTACGAATCGCTGCATGAAACACCGCTAATCGCTAATACGATCGCGCGTAAAAAATTATACGAAATGAACGTAGTTATCTCGGATACCGCTGAATACGGCTGCTATCTATTTGATCAAGCCGCGCGCCCGTTGTTGGCAGAGAAGTTTATGCCTAACGTCGGTGCCGACGTCATCGGCAAGGGTTTGACTTTAGACAACAGCGGTGTTGATAACACGCGATTGGTCGAAGTAAATAAATCGATTCGTGAACATCCGGTTGAAGTTGTTGGACAAAAACTGCGTGGCTACATGAAGGATATGAAAGCGATTGTTTAGCTAGGCGCTTTTGGTTTACTAATAAGGCTGAGTTGAGAATCAACTCGGCCTTTTTTATGCCTATTGATTCACGCTATTTAAATCGGAAAAACAAATATAATGCTGAAAATTGATTGGCGAAATCATTAGCAAAACACGATATAGTAATAAAGGATATTGAACCAAATACGAATAATCACAGACTCATTATTGCATTCAATGATTCATCAACTTAAAACTAGTGTTTAGTCTGTATGATACAAAAAAAACGCCTCGCCATTGTCGGCGCTGGGATTTCAGGATTGAGCACCGCATTTCATTTGCACAATGATTACGATATTACCGTCTTTGAAAAGGAAAATTACTTCGGTGGGCATACAGATACCCATGACCTGTTAATAGACGGCGAAAGCCTTCGTATTGATAGTGGGTTTATTATATTTTGCCCCGAATATTACCCTCATTTCTGTTCGATGCTGGAACAGCTTGGAGTTGAATCACAAGCGACTGACATGAGCTTTTCAGCGCATAATCGTCAATCACAAGTCGTCTATAATGCGACCACCCCAAATAAGCTTTTTTGCCAGCGACGCAATCTGATTAGCCCGTCGTTCTACCGTATGATCATTGATATCCTGCGTTTTTATAATACAGCGCAGGAAGTTATTAAAGCGGGCGACACAGAAATGACGGTAGCCGAGTACCTAGATCAAAAAAAGTACGGTCGCGGATTTATCGA
>CAYQVT010000093.1:0-12808 GCA_964420885.1 uncultured Gammaproteobacteria bacterium | reverse complement strand
CAGCCACGCCTTTCGAATCACCGATGGACCCAACATCAACACCGAGTAACTTTAATTTGGTACTCATATCGGCGCCCGTGAAAGACACCTTGTCATTGGTCAATTGAGAGACAGCCGCCTCGGCCATGCGATAGCCTGGCGCTACTAAACCATAGATAAAATTACCCAGTACCGCGCACTCGCCAATCGCAAAGATATTTTCATCTGAGGTTTTGCATTGGTAATCAATCTGAATACCGCCGCGCTCGCCGACACTTAAACCAGCGTCTCGGGCTAACTGATCGTAGGGACGAATGCCGGCCGAAAACACGATCATGTCGGTCTCAAGCTCAGTATCGTCGGCAAATTCCATCTTAAGGCGATGGTCCGTTCCGGTTGATATCAACTGCGTGGCCTTACTCGTGTGCACAGTCACACCAAGTGCCTCTATTTTGCGGCGCAGCATAGCACTACCGCCGTCGTCGAGCTGCACGCCCATTAGGCCAGGCGCGAATTCGACAACATGCGCCTCTAAACCTAAGTTCTTCAGTGCATTGGCACATTCAAGGCCCAATAGACCGCCGCCAACCACCACGCCAATTTTCTTTCCTTTTGCCGAGGCTTTAATCTCGGCCAAATCATCAATTGTTCGATACGCCAAGCAGTGTTTAAGGTCATGGCCGGGAACTGGCGGAATAAAGGGATAAGAGCCCGTCGCTAACACAAGTTTGTCGTAGGAAAACACTCGACCCGTATCGGTAGTAACCGTTTTTACATCCCGATTAATTGAGCTTACAAAATCACCAAAATGAGCATCAACGCCGAGTTCATGATAATGCTCTCGAGTAGTCATGGCCAAATCGAATGGTTCTTTACCGTCGAACACTTTAGATAAGTGCACTCGATCGTAGGCGGGGCGAGTTTCACCACCGATGACGGTGATTTTTGCATCTATGTCTGAGTTTGCTAAAGTTTCTACGTAGTGATGACCCACCATGCCATTGCCCACTACCACAACGTTTACTGTATTCATATCTTTCTCTAAAAAAATGGGCAGCGACACCATTGCCGCCACCCCAATAGAAGGAGACTTTCTATTAAAACTTTACGGTTGCCCAAACCCAAAACCTGTCGGTATCCACTTTTTGAAACGCCGCATCACCGGCGGAATAATTTGCCAACTTAACTCCCCCGGATACGTTGTCATTTATTTTTCGTGTGTAACGTACATTGATTTCTTCACCCAGATCATCGGCGCCATTTAAAGACACATCGGACGAAAATTCGTGATAAGCAAGCAACCACTTTCCACCAGCCAGCTTACCCGCCAGACTAAGGTAAATGTCTTCTAAGCCGGCGTCCGGTGTGTTAAGAAATACATCAGCCCAGCCGTTGAATTTATGCAGCGTCGCCAGTGGTGTGGCAAAACCTCTCTGACCATCGTCTGAACCAAGTAGCTCGTAACCAAGCTTGGCGGTTACCCCTTGTAGAACGGCACCGCCTTCAAGAAATAGGTAGTCGGTGTCGAACAAATCGTTTGCTTCTTGAGTCGCAAACTCGGCGGTATATAAATATTTAGTATCACCAACACTCTTTGAGCCAGAGAAAGTCAGACCATAGGTATCGAGCGAATTATCACTACCATTGTCGATTTCAAATAGATAAGCATAAGCGCCAACCTTACCAATCGACGTTTTATAAGATGTATTTAAAATTGTGTCACTACTATCAATATCTCGTTCTTCGGCAAATATTCGATTTCTCTTACTGATGTACGAGGCATTAATTGAAAGCTTATCGCTAGGCTTGTAGTCAACCACAAGTCCATCGAATGTTTGGCGATCTTGTCTCCAACCGACGTGGCCTACAAATCGATGACCATCAAGCGTAAATACTTGACGCCCAAGCTTAGCCGTTAAGCCATTGGCTGAGTATTTTATATAGGCTTGATCGATTTCTTCACTTTCAGGGTCGGCAATCACCGAAAACTGACCGGGGCGAACCCCAGCGGGTGGAACACTAAAATCATCAACCAATTCGACATTGGCTTCACCTTCAATCACGGCCGAGAAACCGTTAATGGTTTCAGTTTCATAACCGATTCTCGCTCTAAGTGTCAGTGCATCGGCATCGCTGAGCGCGTTATCTTGTGACACTGTCTCATAACGTAAGCGGAAATCACCGTAAAATTTTGCATCGCTTGCACTATCAGCAACGGCCGTCACGGATGAAAGCAAGGCACTGACGGCGATACACCAAGCTAAGGTATGTTTGTATTTTCCATTAATTTTCATCTTCATTTTGTTGCACTCTTATCTTCATTAAATTGAGAAACTAAGATACTGTTTTCGCCATTGAAACTATCTTATGTTCTCATCAGAGCCGATCGTCGTTGAACCGCTGTAAATTTTGTATACTCTTGAATCGACTACGCTATCTGATCCTCTCTCCCAGTCGTCGACAGGGTCGAATCTTGCTCAACGCGCTCTCGCTTACGTTTTTCTTCTTCAATATCAACTACGCCTTTTTTCTCGTATAAGAATGAGAGAACTTGCTGGCGGTAATAATTAAATTGACCACTTTTCGCCAGCGCTACTCGTTCGCGCGGGCGCGCCAAATCTATGTTTAAAATTTCGCCCACCTTGGCGGCGGGGCCGTTCGACATCATGACAATCTTGTCCGACATCAACACCGCTTCATCGACATCGTGGGTAATCAAGATCACGGTTGTATCCAAATCTTTTTGAATTTGCATAACGGAGTCCTGAAGATTGGCACGAGTCAAGGCATCGAGCGCGCCAAATGGCTCATCCATCAGCATGACTTTGGGTTGCATTGCCAAGCATCGAGCGATACCAACGCGTTGTTTCATACCACCCGATATTTCGTGCGGCTTTTTACTGAGGGCATGATCCATTTTTACCAAGGTTAAATTGTGTTCGACCCATTCCTTAATCTCAGCCTTGGTTTTCTGATTTTTAAACACTTGCTCAACACCAAGCGCCACGTTTTCGAAAACGCTAAGCCACGGCATTAAGGCGTGGCTCTGAAAAACCACTGCCCGATCGGGACCGGGTTCGTCAACTTCTTTACCATCAAGAATCACACCGCCCGTGGTAGCCTGATAGAGGCCCGCTACAATGTTTAGTACCGTTGACTTGCCGCAGCCAGAATGTCCTATGATGGAGACAAATTCTCCCTCGTCAATCGAGAAATCTACGCCTTTTAAAGCGCAAAACGGCCCGTCAGGGGTTGGGAATTCGATTCCAACCTGCGAAATTTCAAGAAACTTTTTCTTCAGTGTCATATCTAATTCAACCTATCGAAGTACAGCCAACTTATCCCAGCTGACGGTTTTTTGTAGTAATAGAATCAAGCGATCTAAAGCGAATCCAATCAATCCGATCACGATTACAGCTACCATTATTCGCGCAAGTGAGTTGGATGAGCCGTTTTGAAACTCATCCCAAACGAATTTCCCCAAGCCGGGGTTTTGCGACAGCATTTCCGCGGCTATTAATACCATCCAGCCAGTCGCCAAAGACAACCGCAAACCAGTGAAGATCATTGGTATTGACGCCGGTAAGATTATTTTTCTGATGTGCGTAAGTGCCGGCAGTTTTATGACTCGACTGACGTTCAACAAATCCTTGTCAACGTTAGCGACACCAACCGCGGTATTAATCAAGGTCGGCCACAGACAACACAAAGAAACTGTTAGTGCTGATACCAAAAACGATTTTTCGAAAAACGGTGAGTCGCTTACGTAGATCGCGCTAACCACCATAGTGATCAACGGCAACCATGCTAACGGCGAAACCGGTTTGAATATTTGAATAAGCGGATTCATCGCTTTATACACGCCATCGCTTAAACCACAAGCAATGCCGGCTGGAATCGCCAATACTGAGGCGATTAAAAAGCCGAACAAAACCGTTTTCAGGCTGGTGAGTATTTGATCAAAAAACGTCTCTTTTCCGGTGTACTTGCGAATCTTCACTACCGCACTTGGATTCTTTGCCAGTTTCTTTGCGTTCCGTTTTTCCTGACGCTCATAGAAAGCTTGCTCTTTTAGCGCTTCAGCTTGGTGCTCTTGAACCAGGCTTATCCCTTGAGAATACACTTGCGAAGGCCCAGGAAATTGCCCCAGCGAAGTGTCAACTCGACTGGCGGCAAGGCTCCACAGCAAACAAAACACTAACAGCCCAAGAAAAGGGTAAATTACACCTTTTATGTCGACCGGTTTCAACGAAGTGATCATTCGATTTAGTATCGTTGCCGGACCGCTTAACTTTTGGCCCGCGGCGGGGATGTTCGTGTTCACAATATTCTCTCTACAATTAGGTTCTAAAGCACGTTTTGTTTTAGGCCGATCTCGAATTTTTCAAGATAGTCGTTCGGTTTGCTGCCATCGAAACTGATGCCGTCGATGAACTCAGTTTGTTCAGGCTTAAAACCCGATTCAGTAGCCAGATCTGGAAATTCATCGGCAGTAACGTGACCTTCAGCAATGAGTTCCTTAGCGGCGATTGCATATATCTCAGGTTTATAGACATCGGCCGCCACTTTCTTGTACCAATCATCGGATTTAGGTTCGGATATTTGTCCCCATCGCCGCATTTGCGTTAAATACCAGATTGCGTCTGAATAATAGGGATAGGTCGCGTTATAACGAAAGAAGACATTGAAATCGGGCACGTCACGCTTGTCGCCTTTTTCATATTCGAAGGTTCCGGTCATTGAATTGGCGATGACATCGTAGTCGGCACCCACGTAATTCGACTGGGCTAGAATCTTGACCGCAGCCGGACGATTAGCATTGTCATTTTCGTCTAGCCATTTAGCCGCCCTAATTAAGGCTTTAACCACTCGGGCAGTCGTGTTTGGGTATTTTTCGGTAAATTCCTTGGTCATGCCGAATACTTTCTCTGGGTTATTTTTCCAGATTTCGTAGTCGGTAATCACTGGCACGCCAATGCCCTTGAACACCGCCTGTTGGTTCCAAGGTTCACCCACACAATACCCATGAATTGTACCGGCTTCCAAGGTGGCTGGCATTTGTGGTGGAGGCGTAACAGACAACAATGCTTGCGCGTCTATGGTTCCAGCGGTATCCCCTTTGTGAGGCGCATAGTAGCCTGGGTGAATCCCTCCTGCTGCAAGCCAGTAACGTAGTTCATAATTGTGAGTCGAGACCGGAAAGACCATTCCCATCTTAAAAGGCTCACCATCATCCGCCAGCTGATCTACTACCGGTTTCAGGTAGTCGGCTTTAATCGGATGGACCGGCTTACCATTCTCGATTGGCACATATTGTTTCATCTTCTCCCAAATCTCATTGGAAACCGTAATTCCGTTGCCGTTCAGATCCATGGAAAACGGAGTAACAATGTGCGCTTTTGTACCAAAACCGATTGTGGCCGCCAGAGGCTGACCGGCAAGCATGTGTGCTCCGTCAAGGGCGCCATCGATGACGCCATCGAGTAAAACCTTCCAGTTAGCTTGCGCCTCAATCGTGACATACAGACCTTCATCTTCGAAATATCCGTTTTCATAAGCGATCGCAATCGGTGCCATATCGGTAAGTTTGATAAAGCCAAAAGTAAGTTCGTCTTTCTCTGGCTCTCCGAGCTCAGCAAAGGCCTGAAGCGGTACAAAAACCAAACCAAGCGCTAGCAGCGATGATTTGAACAGAGTTTGAAGCGCACGGAATCGAGCTGATGCCGTCTGTAAATTGATGTTTAGTGAGCTAGCTGCAGTAAGCATGAGTAACCTATGTCTATTGTTAGTTTCATCGTAGACCTAAAACTGACTCTAAGAGATATGCAAGTATCCGTAGATCAGCTTCGTTGCATACGTGTTCAGAATTTAAAATCTAATAGTTCTTACGATGACAAAACAACGCCGTTGTTACTTTGCCTTTCTTATCTATTAATTTAACCCAAGCACAAAACGTGCCAACTTTGCTGCTCACTGAATTACCAAGGAATTGAGACACTCAAAACTGCAGCTATGTGCCTCTATAGACTCACTTACGCGAAATGTGCTCCAAATTTGTGCGGCGCCCGCCTAATCTGCACATTTTTGACTCACTCTAGCAAATCATCAAAAACCGAAATAATCCGTGACGCCAGCTCAGCCATTGAGATTCCTTGATTCATTGATAGCTTTCGCATCTCCTTGTAAGCCTGATCTTCAGTGCACTTGCGCTGGCGCATTATCATCCCTTTTGCTCTTTCAACTAATTTGCGCTCGGCCAGCTTCTTTTTTACGTCAGCAAGTTGGTCATTCACGGTCGCCATCTGAGCAAATCTTTCTAATGCCAAATCAAGCACAACTGGCAGGCGCTCAGTAACTACTTCGCCCACAATATAGGTATTCACGCCGGCTGACACCACAGATTTGGTGTCTATGTCTTGCGTTTTCCGTGCAAACACTACCACCGGTAAGGGCTCACTGGCGTTCTGCCTAACTAGCAAAGCTAGATGCTCATGGTTAAGAAACTCAACGGACACAACCAATAAATCAGGGTTAGATACCTGAATAAATTCCTGTAAGCCCTGCATGTGACTCGCACTTTCAACTTGATAACCGTCTAGAATAGAAAGTTTCTCGAACATGGAGTCTGGCTCCAAACGTGTCGGCTCAACTAACAATATCCGGCGTATCAATACGCTTGACTCTGAAGAATTGGCTTGCATATCAGGATTCGGGAATAAAGTGACATTAAATCTAGCTAAGCAGGAAGCATGCCAATTGCAGCCGGCGACGCGATACGCGCGACGCAATTATAGCCAAATACAACGTTATTATCTCACTAAAGGTACCTGAGCAGACCTCGATCCTCGGGTCGATAGCGTTAGTGTTCTCGCGACGCCACGGATGCTTTAAACACTGGCCATCACCTACTTAAAGGCACGTAAACTGATTAGAAGGCAGCTCGACCCCACACCCAAAACTTATCCGTATCGACAAGATTGAACGCCGAGGCACCCGCGGAGTAATTAGCGAGCTTTATGCCTGCCCAATAGTTTTCGCCGAATTTTCGGGAGTAGCGTAGATCGATTTCATCACCCAGATCGGTGAAGCTGCCTAGGGAATCGTCGGACGAAAAATCGTGATAAACCGCGACCCAGTTACCACCGGCGAGGCTCCCTGACAGCCCTACGTAAACGTCTTCCAGACCATGATCGGGTGTGCTTAAGAAAACATCCGCCCAGCCGTTTAGGCCGTGCAAGGTAGCAAGCGGCGTTGCAAAACCTTGCTGACCCGCGTCTGAGCCTAAGCGTTCATAGCCAAGTTTAGCGGTAATACCGCTGAGCGTTGCGGAACCCTCGAGGAATACATAGTCAGTATTTGTACCGTCGCCGCTGTCCTGATTTGCGTATTCGAGCGTATAGGATACATTTGTTTCGCCAACTTTATCTTCTCCCTTGAAACGAAGCCCATACGTATCTAAAGAATCGCTTGTATTATCATCAGCGTCTAATAAATAAGCGTAGGCAATCACGTTTCCGAATGAAGTGTTGTAGGCGCTGTTTAAGATCACGTCTTGGCTATCAACATCAGCGTCGTCGGCAAAAATACGATTACGACGATCAATATAAGAGCCATTTATTACCCACTTACTGCTTGGTTTGTATTCTATTACGAGCCCGTCGTAGGTCTGACGGTCCTGACGCCAGCCGACGTGGCCAACAAACCGATGATTATCTAAGGTGAGTACCTGACGGCCCAATTTGGCGGTCAAGCCATTTCGCGAATATTGAATGTACGCTTGATCGATTTCAGTGTTTTCCGGATCAGCGATGGTCGAAAATTCACCTGTTCTTATCCCAATTTGAGGCGCGCTAAAGTCATCAATAAGCTCGATGATGTTCTCACCTTCAATGAGTGCTGAAAAACCCTCATAACTTTCCGTTTGATAACCAATACGGCTACGAAGGGTAAGTGCATCGGCATCTTCAAGTGCATTATTTTCCGCGACTGATTCATATCGTAGGCGAAAGTCCGCGAAAAACTTACCTTGCTCATTCCCAGTATCGGCGGCGTTCACAGAAGGCACAATCAGCACCATCAACAATGCTGCTTTATAGCCGGCAATCGAAATCTTCATACCGTTCAACCCCATAATGACTCTCTTTTTAGTCTCGTTATCTTTATATATTGTTAGAATAATTGGATATCTAATTTATTTTTTTGAAAGCGGATAATCAGACTAAGGACCGGTATAGATTCCTTTCTATTACATAGGGTCACTCATTGAGATAGAAAATCATTGACCCACGATGGCAATATATCCCCAGCTTTACCGTAAATACCGTCATCAAAGTTATTCGCAACTAGTGATTGTTCCAGATTTATTTCCAATGTTCTGGCGCCTGCTTGATTAGCGGTTTGAACGAAGCCGGCTGCTGGATAAACGTTGCCGGAGGTGCCGATGGATATGAATAAATCACAGTGAGATATCGCACTGGCAATTCTCTCCATATAGAGAGGCATCTCGCCAAACCATACTATATGCGGGCGCAAGTTGTTCGCTTCACCACAGCAGTCACAAAGATCTTCGACCTCGATACCACCAAAGCAGTCAAATATTTGGTTCGTTTGTTTGCATCGCATCTTCAACACTTCACCGTGCATATGCAGAATATTTTCTGAACCACCTTGCTCGTGCAGATTATCGATATTTTGTGTCACGAGTAAAAATTCACCGTCAAATTCCTTTTCAAGCTTGGCCAAGGCGATATGAGCGGCATTTGGATACACTTCTTTATCGAGCAGAGGTTTTCGGCGTTCATTATAGAATTTCTGCACTAGCCGTGGGTCGCGTTCAAAGGCTTCCGGGGTCGCGACGTCTTCAACCCTGTGCTCCTCCCATAATCCATCGTCAGCACGGAACGTCTTAATGCCGGATTCCGCTGAAATTCCGGCTCCAGTAAGCACTACTATTGATTTTACTTGCGTCATTTTGGTTCAGTTTGGGTTAATGTGTATTCAGTTACAGTGCGTTTATCGTAACAAATAGGAGAAACCCTATGACATTTTCCGCTAAACATTTATTCGCAACGTTGAGCTTGTTAACAGCACTTGCGGTTACTCCAAGCACCGCGTCTGCCGGTGATAGTGTGCACATTAGCGTGCCCGGTTTGAGTATTGGTTTTCATGATGTTCATCACTCCGATCGCTATTATCGAAAAAAACACTATCGTAGCAAAAACTACTACTACGACGATCGACGTTATGAGCGACGAAAGTATCGCAAGAGCCGTAAGCGTTATTACAATAAAAGACGTTATAACAACAACTACTATTATAACGACCGCCGATACGACCGAGGTTATAGCAATGGCTATCGATATGACAATTATCGATCTAACGTCTGCCCTATTGATGGCTACTCACGTTACTACGACCGAGACCGCAACTGTTATGAGCACAAAGGGCATTATCATTGCTCGTAATGGAAGCCACTTAAGGTTTTCTTTGGGGATGATTGAAGGGCACTACCCCAGTTAAACAATTAGTTAAACGAATAGCCCTTCTAAGAACATCGCATCGCTGGGCATAGCAATGCGATGTTTTTATTTGGTCAAACCACGTTCGAAATCGGGGTAAAGTAGTTCGACTCGTAACTCGTCAAGCATCTTTTGATTGCTGATTCTCCGTGATTCACTCAAATAAGACAGCATACCGGCAGAAAGCTCGGTTCGTGCTTGAGCCATACTGATTTCCGGCAAGGGTTCATATCGCAATGCACGTGCGGCTGCCTGAAGGTAGTCTGATATTTTGCCGGGTGTACCATCAGTGGCATTGTAAATTTCTCCTGCCCGACCATTATCCATTGCCTTGACGCAAACTCGAGCCAAGTCATCTGCATGAATTCGATTTGTAAAGCCGCACTCTTTTGCCTTGACCACAGGCACGCCTTTTCGCAATCTCTCTCGAGGCAATCGACTGAATGAATAAATACCTGGAACCCTCAGCACCATTACGTCGATCATGCTTGAAGCGCCCCAATCTAGCCACTGTGTTTCTGAATCAAGTCGCCTTTTACCGCGGTCTGTTTGCGGGTTAGTTGGGCTTAATTCGCTTACCCACTCTCCGTCACAGTTACCGTAAACACCGGTTGTACTGATTAATACAACTCTAGAAGGTTTTATTTGATTAGCAATAAACTCATCGATAACGCGACGTGAACGTTGATCAATCGCTCCAATTGGCCGAGGTGCAACAGTATAGTAAAGCAGCGTTTTGTGGCAATTGCCCAAACCTACCATTTCACCATCGAGGTCATTCATTTGGGCGTCTATGCCCAATCCGATTGCGCGATCTAAACTGGCACTGGAATTCACTAAACCCTTTATTCTATTCACCTGAATACCGGCTTCGAGTAAGCATTGAACGATACGCCTACCCACATCACCACAGCCAAAAATAAAATGGTCGTCAGACTCGCGAATCATCTTCGATTAGTCTCGGCGGAGGCGATCGGATACCGCTACCGGCGTGGGGTAGCGCAAGACAATCGAGTAACTAGACCCTATGAAGGTTACCAGCGTCGCCAGCTGCACAAAATAAACAGTACTTTGATTTATTAAGGCGCTTTGTGCGGCAACAAAAACAATCAGCAAACTAAATTCACTCATCTGCCCTAAACGAAAGCCTGTTTCCCAACCCAGTCTATTGGTTTCCGATACACGATGGAGAGCAAAACGAAATACCACTGGTTTCACAACTAACATCGCTGCTCCGAGAAGAACAGCTGGCAGCCAAATTTGGTCCAAAGCCGAAATATTCAGACCCGCACCAAGAGCAAAAAAGAACAGCACCAAAAAGAAATCTCTGAGTGGTTTCAAACTCTCTGCAATAAACAGCGCGATAGGACTTGTGGCAATGGTTATACCGGCAATAAATGCGCCTGTCTCGTGTGAGAAGCCTATGCTATGAGCTAGCTGAGCTATGCCTAGGCACCAGGCCAAAGCAAGTAGAAATACGTATTCTTGAATACGATCAAACATAGCAAATAGTTTCAGCAAAACGAGGTGTTTCAATCCCCAAGCTACAGCAATAAGAACTGGCAATAAAATCACCAATTTCGCCAGTTCGACCATGGTGTTACTTTGTTGCGACGACATAGCTTGAAACGCGAGTAATACAACGATTGCGATCAAGTCTTGCAACAACAAAACGCTAATAATCACCTCGCCAGTATGTTTGTGATGCAACACCGTGGTGGGAAGTAATTTTAAGCCAATAATGGTGCTTGAAAACATACACGACACGCCAACGATGACCGCATTGAGAGTATTAAAACCCGCCAGCACTGCAAACGCCCAGCCTACCGTTGCAAATACAGCTGACGTCAATAGGGTCACAATCGTTGTTTGTTTTAAAAGCTCTAAGAGTTTTCTAGGACTTAGGTTTAGGCCTAACAAAAACAGCAAAAAGATAATGCCGATATTAGATATGTCTTGGATAAGCTTGGTATCCGTGACCCAAGCCAAACCCCACTGGCCTAGTACAATGCCGAGCACAATATAGCCAATGATTAACGACTGACGCGCGACCAATGCCAGAGTCGCAAAGAGCGCCGCTCCGACGAATATTAGAAACAGTGAATAAACCATGAGCGAATACTACCTTATATGTGATCGTGGCGTTGATCTCAGACCTAAAAAGCTTGTCGTAGTCTCATTTTAACAAACCACCAAGGTAATGAATCAGTCTAAATCGGCTTACAAGACCAAAGGTGTTTTAGAATCGACGTTACAGTATATTAAAGATGATGAATCATTCGTGCGGCTTTGACGGTATTTTTCATCAACATCGCAACCGTCATGGGGCCAACCCCACCCGGCACGGGTGTTATCGCGCCAGCAACTTCTTTGACGTCAACGTAATTCACATCACCTACCAGGCGATATCCGAGTGAATGCTCAATATCATCAACACGATTAATACCAACGTCAATGACCGTCGCTCCTTCCTTGACCATTCCGGAGGTTACAAATTCTGGCACGCCGATGGCTGCGATTAATATATCTGCTTGGCGAGTATAGTTAGCAAGATGATCAGTGCCACTATGGCAACAGGTAACCGTGCAATTCGCCTTTTGTCCTTTTTGCACCAAGATATTCATCAGTGGTTTGCCAACGATATTACTCCTGCCGACGATCACCGCATGTTTGCCGGACAATTCGATCCCACTGCGGCTTATTAGTTCAGGAATACCAGATGGTGTACACGGGGTCAAACAATCAATGCCAATACTAAGTTTGCCGACGTTTTCTGGGTGAAAACCGTCTACATCCTTTGTAGGGTCAATTCGTTCGGTGACTCGTTCTTCGTCCATGTGGTGCGGTAGAGGCAACTGCACCAAAATACCGTGAACATTGATGTCTCGATTAAGTTTGTCTATCTGATCAAGTAAATCTTGCTCACTTGCTGTCGACTTCAACTCAATCTTAAGCGACCTAATGCCTGTTTCTTCACACGCCCTGACCTTGCTTCTAACGTATGATTTTGACGCCGGGTTTGTTCCGACCAAAATCACGGCCAGACATGAATTAACGCCTTTGTGTTTAACCTGGTCTACTTCTATTTTAGCTTCGGCTCTAATTTCAGCCGCGATAACGTTCCCATCTATGATCTTTGCGGACATCTTAACTTACCTGACTAATGTATAGTTATTCTGATTCCTTTGACTGTAGGTCATTTTTTTCAAGTTTTCTAGCGAAAAACAACCCAACTTCGAACAATAAGCAAACCGGCCCCGCCATCATGATTTGCGAAAACGGGTCGGGAGGGGTCATTAACATCGCTAAAA
>CAYQVT010000092.1:3138-12845 GCA_964420885.1 uncultured Gammaproteobacteria bacterium | reverse complement strand
CATAGCGTAGCATTACCGGCAATGAAATAAGCCCCATGGCGACCACACTGGCCCCTACAACGCCGGTAGAAGCAGCGAGTAGGGCACCAACTAGAATGGTGGATATCGCTAAGCCGCCTCGAAGGGACCCAAATAGTTGCCCCATCGACTCTAAAAGCTGTTCTGCAAGCTTGGTGCGTTGCAGAATGATGCCCATAAATATGAACAATGGTACTGCCATCAAAACTTGGCCTTCGCCGTTGTCGCCCATATTCGAGTAAATACGATACGGGATTTGCGCCAGCTGACTCGGGTCGGCAAATAACACAACAAATGCAATGCCAATTGCTGAGAAGGTAAATGCTACGGGATAACCAAACAGCAAAAACAATAAGGCGATTACAAATATCGATACGCCAATCATTGCTCACGCCCCTCAGCAGTTCCATGGCGAAATTCTAACCACCTTTCAAGAAATAAAGAGATAGCGGCGAGTAACAAAAAAAAGAACGACAAAGGTATTACGCCTTTAATTATCCAACGATTGAGTAGGCCGCCAGGGTCTTGGGATTTTTCACCGATGCCTGTACTAACAAGCTGGGCGAAGAATTGAGTTATTGAATCAGGTTGGTTACCAAGCTGATACGCTGCACTGGTGAAATTCCAGCCCGCCCAGATGATCACCAAGCAGGTTGGGATCAAAAAAAGCGCGGTACCCACTAAATCAATTAATTTTTGTTTTTTATTAGGTAGTTTTTCGAATATGAGGTCCACCCGAACGTGTGACCCGGATTGAAGCGCGTAAGGAATGCCTAACAAAAAAAGTGCCGCATAAGCATGCCAAGATAGCTCTTCCAAGCCTATTGATGAAGCGTTAAAGGCGTAGCGGGCTATCACGTTATAGCTCATCATGAGCACCAGAAGAATGAGCAGGCCACTGGCTATAGCACCGAGACCTGCGACCAATCGCTTGGTCACTCTGATAAATTGATAAGCCATGTTATCAGTCTGCAACTGACTCTAAATATAATTGATCACCAATATTGGTCCACGCTCGCGCTTTCTTTAGGTAGTCGTCACGTGATTGGATAATTCGCGCTGCGATTGGGCTACGTGCTTTTTCTTGCTCTAATAATTGGTTGTTTGATTGCTTAAGCGCTTGCATGACCGCTGGAGGAAACTGTTTTATTTGGACATTCGGGAATTGGCTGGAAATGGTTTGCCAATTGTCTGAATTCGCCGCGAACGTAGTAGTAGTCATATTGTAAGAAGTCAACTTCGCTGCGTTAAACAATATCGATTTTGCCCATTCGGGGAGTTTCGCCATGCTGTCCTTATTGAAAAAATACATCAATTCAGTTCCCGGTTCGTGCCAACCACTGTAGTAGTACGGCGCTACCTTGTGAAAGCCCATGCGTAAATCTAAACCGGGGCCGACCCATTCAAGGGCATCGATGGTGCCACGTTCTAGGGCTTGATACAGTTCACCCGTTGGTATATTCGTTGGCACGCCTCCAACACCCGCGATGACCTTGCCGCCAAATCCAGGGATTCGCATCTTAAGCCCTTTAAGGTCCTCGATGGCATTTATCTCTTTGCGAAACCAGCCACCCATTTGCATGCCAGTGTTACCACCAAGCATGACTTCGATGTTGTGTTTGGCGTAGATTTCATTGGCCAATTCCAAACCGCCTCCATGATAAAACCATGCCCATTGTTCTTGCGCAGTCATACTAAACGGCATCGATGAGAAAAACAGGGCATCTGGATCTTTACCACCATAATAGTAAGACGCCGATTGGCCTATGTCGTATTGGCCGCTCTTAACGAAGTCGAAAATTCCAAATGCGGATTTGTGTTTATTGGTACTGTCGACGGTGAGTTGTATACGCCCGTCAGACATGGATTCGACCAGTTGCTTGAAATCATCAACTGACTCGCCAAATATCGGGTAGCCCTTTGGCCAACCGTGCGCCACCTTTAACTTAATTGCTTCCTTAGTTAAGGGTTCTGTTGACGACGTTGTTGCTGCTTGCTCGGGGCTAGAGCAAGCGCTTATTAGCAATAAGGTGGTTAGTAGGGCGAAAGCTATTCTGGTCATAAATATTCTTATCGTTGTAAAACATCAGAAACGACTCGTATTGTATGACTAGATACCGATTTATTCTAGCCTTTGCTCAGCGCGACGGCTTGCTCCTTCGATATCTTCGGTCGATAGGTCGAGATTATGGGCAATCAACTCGATTATTTGATGTTCTGAAGATCTTATTTCGCCATCCGCGGTGGCCAATAACCATAAATCATCAAGCAGTTGTTTGCGCTCGGTGCTTGACCAGTGTTGGCAAAGTTTGTTTGCCAATAAACTCAAGCCATGATCATCTACGCTGCTGGTTCGCACCGCGGCGACTAAGTTTGATATTTCATCGTTGGTTAAGGAGTAAGCCGAGCGAAGAATATTAATCATATGCGCCAATTCAAGGCTGTCGGTATCACCGTCAGCTCTAATCACGGCGAACATCAAAATTGCCGCGCTTAAATGTAAATCAACGTTCGATTGTTGATTACGTAGATCCTGCTTCCTTTTTTCCAATGCCTGATTAAATGTCATATTTCACCTTCTTTTGTCCGTCTATGCCATTCCAAGTTAATAATAGACGCACTTTCTGTATTTGAGTATACGACGGATGGACTAGAGCCGCTGAAAAAAATGGATTTGATTCCTGCCGTATAGGCAAGACAATCTAATTTATGTTACATACCTAGTTCAGCTTTGGCTTGTTCGCGTGATTGTTGTATCTGCGCTTCGTTCAAATATAAGAGCCCAGCCACCTTGCGCACCAAGTGTCTCTCGTGCGGGTCAATTTGATCATCGGCAAGCGCCAGCATCCATAAATATTCTAGCAATTTCATGCGTTTAGCACTGCCCCAATTATCGCAAATATCACGAGTGAAGCCTTGTAAACTTGTCGCAGCGTTAGCGGTGTCCTTGGCTAGCTGGAATAACTCTTCGAGTTCCTCCTCATTTAATTTGAACTCGCGTCTTAGAATTTCCCCCATGTAAATCAATTCAACTTGATCGATTCGACCATCTGAACGAACCACTTCAAACATTAAGGTGGCGGCGGCCAGTTTCAGATCCTGGTCGCTTGGTTCTTTGTCGGTGTTGCCTTGTTTGAATAATGATTTTAATGAATTGAGCACAGTAAATTTCTTCAGAGTTTATTGAAAATCGGCGATTTCACACTATTACCAACACTATGACATAAATATTAGCTTAGGCGACTTGAATAGCGTATCCATCAATCGCATATTATAGGCAGTAATCATACCCGAGGACCAATTGTGAGACGTATTTTCTATTTTCTAGCCACAAACGCCGCCATTATGATGGTGGTCAGTATTGTAATACAATTTTTACCCCCTGAATGGCGCAGTCAAAACACCAGTTTCCTGATTATGGCGCTGTTATTTGGTTTTGGCGGATCCATCATCTCTTTGCTGATGTCCAAATCAATGGCCAAGCGAGGCGCGGGTGTACATGTCATTGAGACACCACGTAATGAAACTGAGCAGTGGTTAGTCTCTACGGTTGCGCGTCAAGCTGAGCAAGCTGGCATCGGAATGCCCGAAGTCGGTATTTTTGACACGCCTGATATGAACGCCTTCGCGACCGGAGCAAATAGAAATAATGCCCTAGTTGCCGTTAGCACGGGTTTGTTGCGTAATATGAGCCGTGAAGAGGCAGAGGCGGTCATGGGCCACGAAATCGCTCACGTTGCCAATGGCGATATGATTACGCTCACCTTAATTCAAGGGATTGTGAACACCTTTGTTATGATATTGGCACGTGCTTTAGCCATGGCGATCGATCGCGATGGTCGTGGCCTCGGATACTTTGCCGGCTATTTCTTTGGGCAGATTGTATTCGGCTTCCTAGCCAGTATTATTGTGTCGTTCTTTAGTCGGCAACGAGAATTTAGAGCCGACGAAGGTGGCGCAGATTACGCCAGTAGAGCTGCAATGATCGGCGCACTGGAACGTTTGAAACAAGGCCAGGCGGGTGAGCTACCGAATCAGCTTGCGGCATTTGGTATTAATAGTAGCGTTAAAAATATGTTTTCGACCCACCCACCCTTGGACGATCGCATAGCCGCGTTAAAAAATTATCAGCCGTAAATTAGCGTATTGATTAAACCAAAAAAAGGCGCTAAATCGTACCGATGAGCGCCTTTTTTATGAATCTAATGAACTGCCCACGTCAATTCAGCATCACGTCATCGAAGTCTGAAACCAAGGATGTCCTAATGTCGCCTGTAATATCGATGCTATCGATTGTATAGGCAGAGTGTTCGATTCCGGCAGTGAAGTTGGCACCGGTTTTCAATGCGGAA
The DNA here is from genome assembly GCA_964420885.1 of uncultured Gammaproteobacteria bacterium. Taxonomy (GTDB): domain Bacteria; phylum Pseudomonadota; class Gammaproteobacteria; order Arenicellales; family Arenicellaceae; genus Arenicella. The sequence goes on along the minus strand of CAYQVT010000092.1, from coordinate 8,475 downwards.
ACCATGGTCGGAGTGAATTCGAAGCGAAAAAAATGAACCATCGATGTGCGAGACCCATCGTCGCGCGAGAGATCTTCGTTGGCAATCGGGTATACCTTGTCACAATCTTCGGCTTGTAACCAAACGGTGTGTTCGATACCACGTAATTCAACGGTTTTTCCGGCTCGCTCGGTCGCGTCAGGGAACTCGAGCATGAAAGTTGCTTTAAGATTACTGCCATCGGGTATCAGCGGGTTATACGCTTCTAGTTCTTCTTCAATACCGGCTGCATCGAAGGTTTTCTCGACACGAAGTACTTCCTGAATTTGGTATTGGATCGTTCGTTTATTTTCGAAATACAATCTAGCATTATCGCCGAGCGGCAATTGGCGAGTCTTTTTGTGTTCCATTATTTCGGCTCGAAACTCAGGTCGTTTCTCTGAGTAGACTTCGAGCGTCATTAGATCTTTGCGTGATAACTTATTCATTACAATAGCCTTAGGGATATGAGTGTTAAAGTTTGTTTACAGCCCGTAAGCGCGGCGTAAGAGAGTCATTGGGTGGTCGTTATTCTTTATCGAATCACCGGCAAGCTTAGCGATGTGCGCATTCGCCATCGGGCAATCACTGGTAAAGTGATCGGCGGATTGCTCTTTTACTTTACGCACTACCGGCCTCGCTATTTTTACCGCTTTTTCATAAGTTTCTTGCTTCACTGCGTAGGTGCCATCGTGACCAGAACAACGTTCAATCGGTAATACTTGCGTACCTGGAATTAGGCTAAGTAATTCTTTGGTTTTATTACCAATGCGCTGTACTCGTTGGTGACAAGCAACTTGGTAAGAAATATCTCCAAGTTCTTGTTTAAAATCAGTTTTCAGTGCATCGCCTTTGTTACGAATCATCAGATATTCAAATGGATCGAAGAACGCATTTTGCACTTTGATAACGTCTTCGTTGTCGGGAAACATCAATGGCAATTCTTGCTTATACATTAATACACACGACGGAATAGGGGCGACTAAATCGTAACCTTCATCAACCAGTTTTGCCAAAATGGGTATGTTGTACTGCATATTCTGCTCGACTGAATCCAAATCTCCAAGCTCCAGTTTTGGCATACCGCAACAGCGCTCTTTAGGAACGAGCTTGATTTCTATGTCGTTGTGTCGGAATACCTTAAGGAAATCTGCGCCTAGGTCAGGCGTATTATAATTGCCATAGCAGGTGGCATAGAGGGCGACCTTTCCAGTGGTTTTTCCAACTGCGCTAGGAGTGCATTCTGGCACGGGTAAATTTTTGCTGAGTTTAGCAATGTTTTTTGTATGATACTTCGAGACTGGGGCATATTTATGGACCCCAAACCCTTTCTCAAACACAGAGCGAAAGGTCTTATTATTTAGCAGAGAATTGCCGGTTTGATTAATAACCGGAATCTTCATTAGTTTGTTCATCGCATCAGTGCTGGTCAGCACTTTGTTGCGAAAACTTGTACCATTTGCTTTGAAATCAACTGCCTTGGCTCGTAGCATCAAATGCGGAAAATCAACATTCCACTCGTGCGGAGGTACATACGGACATTTGGTCAAGTAACACAGATCACATAAGTAACACTGATCAACCACCTTCATGTAATCGGCTTTATCAACGCCATCGACTTCAAAAGTGTCCGATTCGTCAACCAAATCAAATAAGGTCGGGAACGCATCGCACAAGCTCACACATCGTCGACAGCCATGACAGATGTCGTAAACACGCTCTAATTCCGCTTCAAGGTTGTCTTTATCCCAAAATAGATCGTTTTTCCAATCTAATGGGTGTCGGGTAGGAGCTTCTAAACTGCCTTCTCTCATGATATTTCGCTGACGTAAGTTATGGCCGTGACTGGCTATCGAAATCTATTTATTAAAGCCGAGAGCTGAGAGACAAATTGCACAGAATGCATCCACCTATCAGCAATCGGCTTTATAGTTAAGCAAAGGTCGCTAACTAATCATCAAGACCGTCGAGAGTCTTTTGGAATTTATTAGCATGGGAACGCTCTGCTTTCGCTAGCGTCTCAAACCAATCTGCGATCTCATCAAACCCTTCATCTCGAGCGTCCTTCGCCATGCCCGGATACATATCAGTGTATTCATGAGTTTCACCAGCAATGGCAGATTTAAGATTGTCAGACGTGCCGCCAATTGGAAGACCTGTTGCAGGGTCGCCAACTTCTTCAAGATATTCTAGGTGACCGTGGGCATGCCCGGTTTCGCCTTCAGCGGTAGAACGAAAAACAGCCGCCACATCGTTGTAACCTTCGATATCGGCTTTGGCGGCGAAGTATAAATAACGACGGTTAGCTTGTGATTCACCAGCGAATGCATCTTTCAACGCTTGCTCAGTTTTTGAACCTTTTAGAGACATATGTCCTCCTTTTGGGGTTGGTTGTAATTTGAAACGGAAAATTACTCTTACAGCGGCGTCATAGGAAGACGAATTTGTCAGAGTTGCGGACATGTTAATAAATACTTTACAATCAATCAAATCAATTATTTGCGCCGATGCAATCAATTATTTAGATAGTGAATCTTCCTACCGTTAAGCAACTTAAGTATTTGAGCGAACTCGCCGAACATCGCCATTTTGGGAGAGCTGCGCAGGCGTGCTTTGTTTCACAATCGGCCTTGAGTACTGCGATTAATGAGTTAGAGCAAAATTTAGGGGTGACCCTTTTTGAGCGAGGGCCGACCATTTTGTTAACGCAGATTGGCGAACGTCTAGTCGGCGAAGCTCGAGATGTTTTAAATCAGTTGGATAACTTTGTCGAGCACGCAAAACAAGCGCAAGGTACCTTTCGAAGCGACTTGCGGTTTGGCGTAATACCAACCATTGCGCCATTTTTGTTGCCCAGAATATTAAAAGCAATGCACGCTGAGTACGGCGACAATAAACTTTATATACGTGAAGATTTAAGCCCCAATTTAATTGCGATGCTACAAAAAGGGCAACTCGATGTTTTGCTGTTTGCCTTGCCTTATGATACGGGAACTCTGCAAACACAAGATCTCTTTAAAGACGAATTAGTATTATGTTTGCCTCACGAACATAAATTAACAGAACAGGATGCTGTGTCCATTTCGGATTTAAAACGACAAGACATCTTGTTGTTAGAAGACGGGCATTGTTTACGTGATCAATCACTTAAGGCGTGTAATCTTGAACCAACAAACCTGAGCATTCCGTACCAGGCGACCAGTCTTAACACTCTCGTACAGATGGTGGTTAATAATATAGGTATTACCTTGTTACCCGAGATGGCCGTTAAGGCGAATATCACCCATGATACAAACGCCGAGATAAGGCACATCCAAACTCGAAAAGACATGAGTAGAACGATTGCTTTGGTTTGGCGTAAAAATTCTCCAAGAACTGATGAATTTGAAGCCTTAGGCCGTATAATTACTGGTCTGAGACCTTAGGATCTCTCCGCGACGTAACCCTTCTATTGGCTAGAGGCTGATGCACACAAATACTGAGTCCGCAATCTCGCGGTTTTTACGACTTGAAACGGCCGGCGGCATCATATTAATGATCACCGCAACATTGGCTATTATTATAGCGAATACACCATTAGCGTCTTATTACGCTCTGCTGCTAGATACGCCTGTAGAAGTACGCATCGGCAACTTGCACATTGCAAAGCCTCTTTTGCTTTGGATTAATGACGGGTTGATGGCGGTATTTTTCTTTTTGGTCGGTTTGGAGTTGAAGCGTGAAGTCGTCGAAGGTGAACTGTCTGATCCGAAGAATATTATTCTGCCAGGGATAGGAGCCATAGGCGGAATGTTAATTCCGGCGTCAATCTATCTAATATTTAATGCGCATGATCCTGTGGCAATAAAAGGTTGGGCGATTCCCGCGGCGACGGATATCGCCTTTGCCTTAGGGGTATTGACTCTATTAGGTTCCAGAGTGCCCATATCTCTGAAGGTGTTTCTAACCTCATTAGCCATTTTTGACGATATCGGCGCTATTGTAATCATTGCCTTATTTTATACTTCTAAAATTTCCGTCGTGGCGTTAATCGTTGCGGCAATATGCTTACCAATATTGTTTCTTATGAATCGCATGGGCGTGGTATCACGTAGCCCGTATTTGTTGATCGGCTTGATCGTTTGGGTAGGCTTACTAAAGTCAGGTGTGCACGCCACCTTAGCCGGCGTGCTATTAGCTTTGTTTATTCCAATTAGAGACAAAGATAATCCGGGAGTGTCGCCGCTTAAAAGCCTGGAACACGATTTACATTCAGTGGTAGCATTCTTCGTGCTGCCAGTGTTTGCATTTGCTAATGCGGGTATTAGTTTGGCCGGCGTATCTCCAGAAGTAATGTTGCACGACGTACCTGTGGGAGTGGCACTGGGTTTATTTTTAGGAAAGCCGATTGGTATTTTCGGACTATGTGGTTTGGCCGTTGCACTCGGTTATGCGTCGCTTCCTAAAGGGATGTCAATGGCGACACTTTTCGGTGTAAGTGCGCTTTGTGGAATTGGCTTTACAATGAGTTTATTCGTCGGTTCACTAGCGTTTGAAGAAACCGGTGTTAATTTATTATTCGACGAACGCTTAGGGATTATCGTTGGTTCTTTGGCATCGGGTTTATTAGGTTATTTCGTCTTGAATACTTATTTACCGCAACAGCCGGCCGATTAAAGGTTTCGAAGAGTTTTACTAGTCGAAAAAGTATTCAACGCCGACTTGTATAAAACTGTCGTCTTCGAAACGAAAAAGCAAATCGCTTGGCGTGTCGGAATCAAAGTAGCGCAGTTCAATGTTCATGGTCAGAGCGGGAGCCAGTCGCGTCGATCCTTCCATAAAGATTGAGCGACTGTCACTATTATCAAGATCATTTGCCATGCCAATCAAAAACTGCGAGTCGTTAACATCGTTCAAGGCTAATCTGGCACCTAAGAACGCATCGTTTTGAAATAAGGAGGTGGCTCGCTCATCTCTTTGATCCCAAGAATATTCGCCTAGCAGGCCTAAATCGTAGACTGAGCCGAAAATTCCTACCAAGGTGTATTCGGCTCCGACGGTTGCGGCAGCGAAATCTTCATAAAAATCATCATCATGGTTACGTTGGATAGCTTCTAGTTTCCATAACCAACCGCCGCTAGTTATTTGTATATCGGCGCCAAATTGATCTATCTGAGGGTAAAACGGGGTTGTTGCGCCACTTTGAAAGTTAGCGAAGCGGAGCAAGTCCGGCTCTCGCGAGGTACCACTGAACCAGGACAACCCTAGCCCCCAATCACCAATGGTATTGCTATAACGAATCGCGAAATCTAGATGCGACTGTTCGGAACTTGATTCGTA
>CAYQVT010000092.1:0-3128 GCA_964420885.1 uncultured Gammaproteobacteria bacterium | reverse complement strand
TCGACGATAAACCCGCCACTTAATCGTCCCTCCGAGCCTTCAAATGTCCGTTCTCTAAAGTAGGGCAATAAAAACGCCTCGAACGTACCGTAATTATTGAAATACGAATATTGAATCATCGGCTGGCCCAGTTTGTCCTCGCCATCGATGTTTTCCACGGTGTCCGTTTGGTTGATAATATCAACTAGATGCTGAGACTCGGTTACGCCCCAAAATACCTGGCCGATGCCTGCCGATAGCTCGTAATTCTCACCGTAATGAGACCAAACAAATTGCCGTATATCAAAATGCGAACGTTCACTATCGTCGGCGTCTAATCGAACAAAGGGTTCGAATACTAACTGGTCATCGCCGTTGTTCCATTCTTTGAAAAATTCAAGCGACAGCCTAGCACTGCTTTGAAACAAATTTACACCAGGAAGAGGGTTATCCTCTAAAAAAATGCGTTGTTCGATTTCGACACTGCCGTCGAAGCCAATTGGCTCGGCAACAACAAAATTACAGCAACCTATTGCTACGAAAAAAACTAAGAACCAAGTTGAGGTTTTAGCGAGCACGTCTTAAACGATTTTCATTGAAATCACCATCTGAAAGGCCTACATCAAATTCGAGATTTTTGATTACAATATCGGTACTTTTGCCGGTTTTGTGATTTGTCATGTTTTGTTTATCTGCACGCCAATACTTATCTTTATAGAGCTTGTAATCGCTAATCGTTAAGGTCTTTAGTAAGGTGTCTCGGCGATCGTAAAAATCTATTTTATGCACACGATAATGCTCTTGGTCTACCCAGGCATTAGCCTTTGTGTAACCTGAATATTTGTCCACGGGGTCCATGCTAATTTTGAACATTGCCTGATCATTTAATTGATCGTCACCCAGATAGTTGAAGGTAAATTTCTCCACCTCAAAAGAAGATAAATCTTCAAAGGCAAATTCACTGCCGAGAAATGGCCCTGATTTGTTTTTTGAAGCGATACGTTTAACGCGTTTTACCGCTGGTAAGTATATCCATTGGTCGTCGTTGCCGACGGTATGCGAGAACGACAAAAAGGTTGTTCCTTTTACGTCTAGAGGCGTATCGAAAATAGTCAGCGCTTTATCGCCATCGCCGTCGACCTCGAGTGCTTTACTGCGCATTTGACGTATTATTTCTTGTCCTTTACGAGTGCGAAGAGTCATAACCATCTCGCTTTGGGAATTGCCCCAGCCAAGATCTCGGGCTTTCATTTCTTTAGCAATCGCTAAGCCCTTTTCTTGCGAAGTTTCTGCCAACACAAGCGAAGTAAAGATCAATAATGCAGTGCTGACCGTTAATGTAATTAATTTCATGATTCTCTTCTAACAACAATGAATTTTGTAGGCCCATTAGTATAACCAAAATCGTGTGAAACAATCGGAATCTAAGCTTAGAACACCAGCATTATTGATTTTTAATTATCGTTTGCTGGAAAATAGTTTGGCACGAACCGTAGTTCGATATTCTTTGGGAGTGGCGGATGAAAACTGACGAAATAATTTAGTGAAATAACTCACATCGATATATCCAACTCGATACGCAATTTCACTAATACTCAAATTGGTGTTTTGCAGTAATTCACGAGCTTGATGTAAACGTTGGCTTTGCAGATATTTTAATGGTGATAGATTGGTAGCATCGAGAAAGCGTCGATTAAAATTACGTTGGCTCATACCAAGCAGTGCAGCTAGAGCTTCCATTGAAATATCGTGCTTATTCAAATTGTTTTGCATCCAAAGCTGAGCTTGAAGGATAACTTCGTCAGGGTGATTACTATTGTCTTCTTGGTTAAAGCTAAGTTTGTCGAATGGCTGACGCACTTCGTGCGAAAAGTGCTGTGCAAGGTGATCTGATATTTCTTTGCCAAACGCTCTATGCACGTGATGGAGATTCAAATCAGTCTGGGCATTAATGGTGGCCGCGCAAAAAAGTCGTCCAGCGGAGGTAATAAAGTGCTGACGTTTTAGCTCGATATACGGATAGTCGAAGGCAAATTTTTCAAGATGATGCCAATGAGTTGTCGCCGGTTTATAGTCGAGCAAGCCAGTTTCGGCTACGAAACACACGCCTGTGCCAGTGCCGTTAATGATTGCGCCGTGTTCATATTGTCGCCTAATCCAGCTAACTATTTCAGGGTTGTTCTTCACGATGGGTGCGGGATTCCGCCAAAGCGCAGGCACGTATACAATGTCAAATACCGAATTATCTAGGCCGTGATCTGGTAATAGAGATAAGCCAGATGGGAGCTCGACTCGATCAGTTGTTTTGGCAATTTTGAGTAGTTCGACTTTTTTTGCTACTTCGAGCCTGCGCATTTTGGCCGCTTGTTTCGCCGCAAAAAATAACTCATAGGCATTGCTTAGGCTGGTGGAAAGCATATTTGGAATAACAAGGAAGGCAACACGCATTGTTCTATTTTAACGAATGAATGGCTTAAATGCCATTTGATATGGCCAATATGGCATATTGTGCGATTTGGTGGTGCACTATACTGGCCATCTTAATGAATACGTGTCAATAAATGGCTGAAAGGCCACAGGAGAATGTATGAATCGATTACCCGTTATTGTTGGTTTCGGAGGCTATAACGCAGCTGGTAGAAGCTCATTTCATCATGGTTTCCGAAGAACCGTATTAAATAGCCTCGACGCTGATAAGCGTGTAACAACTCTGCTGAGTTTAGCGACGCTTATGAAATTGGTGAGCCACCAAGACGGTTTTTATGTCGATGGCGATAATACTCCGATGACAGCTCAGCAAGTTGCCGACAAATATCAAACAACGATAGAGCAAAATACCTTAGTACGCCGTATTCACGATGAATATTTTAATGTCGACGCCGTTGCTACTGTAAAAGATGTCGCACTCAGTAGTGAGAATGAATCGACGTTCATTATAAACCGAAAAGACTTACCCAAACCGCTTCCCAGTAATTGGACCGTAGAAACCCTCGATGATTCGGCGGTTAAAGTCAGCATTTCTGGTGATTTGTCGGTCAAGATGGAAAGTTTTCGAGAGTTTGAAGTTCAATCGGCGGGCATCCTCCCGACCGGCTTTTCACCGGCCGATGAGTACAAATCCCGTTTTCACCCAAGAGGTTTGCAACTGA
>CAYQVT010000091.1:10044-12928 GCA_964420885.1 uncultured Gammaproteobacteria bacterium | reverse complement strand
AATACAAGATATCATAAAAACCAATATGATTTGATATAATTAAATTTCTTTATTATTTCTTTTTGATGAATTTTAATTTTTTGTATTTGTTTTGATACGATATTTTAATCGTCTTTTACGGCAGCATATGCAGCCCTAAGATAGATAGTCATTGACCAAATTGTTAACACGCCCGCAATATATAGAAGCAGTTCGCCAATTATCAATGTTGGTAAAAATAGTAAATCGTGTTGAAACAAAAGACAGCCTAGAGACGTCATTTGAATGCCTGTTTTGAATTTACCAACACTCGAAACAGCAACATTAGCTCTCTGGCCCAATTCTGCCATCCATTCTCGTAGCGCTGACACGGTTATTTCGCGGCCAATGATGATCATAACCGTAATGCTGAAGGCAGATTCCCACAATAGGCTATCTAGTAGTTCTTTATCGGTGGCCACTAAGATCAACATAATCGCTACCAACAATTTGTCGGCAACCGGGTCTAAAAACGCACCGATTTTGCTGGTTTGATTCCATTTACGTGCAAGGTAACCGTCTAAAGCGTCGCTTATACCCGCTAGGGCGAATAAAACTCCGGCGACCCAATAGTCGTATTTTAAGCCAGAGTGATAGGCTAGTACGATTAACGGTATCGCGGCGATACGAAAGAAAGTCAAGCAATTTGGTATGGTCAGCTGCATGCCTTGAATAAGAGAAGGGTAAAATCTAGTTATGTTAATCAATTTTAACATTAAAGCCACACTAGATGGCGATACGACTGTGAATTTATGTTGATTACTTCTTTAAATAACGATAAATTTTTTCCGCTAGGTCGGCATTGATTCCATTGACCTTATTCAGATCTTGAATAGCGGCCTGCTGAATTCCTTGCAGGCCACCGAAGTGTTTCAGTAAGGCCTTGCGACGTTTGGCGCCTATGCCTGGAATCTCTTGTAGCACCGATTGTGTTTGGGCCTTACCGCGGCGAGCTCGGTGACCTGTAATTGCGAAACGGTGTGCCTCATCCCGAATTTGTTGCACCAAATGCATTGCAGCTGAGTTGGCAGCGAGTTTTATACCAATTGATTGGCCTTCAACGAACAAGGTTTCTAGACCGGGTTTACGACCTTCACCCTTCGCTACGCCGACTAGCATTACTTCATTAATTTGCAATTCGCGCATTATCTCTGCAGCTGAAGACAGTTGTCCTTTGCCGCCGTCTATTAAAAGCACATCGGGTAGTTTGCCCTCTTCCTTTAGTACTCGCTTATATCGTCGCTGAATGGCTTGGCGCATTGCGGCATAATCATCACCCGGTGTGATACCTGAAATATTGTACCGCCGATAATCAGATTTGGCCACCCCGGCTTCGGTAAATACCACACAACTGGCAACGGTTTGCTCTCCCATCATATGGCTAATATCAAAACACTCAATTCGACTTATAGTTTGCTCGAGCTGAAAAACATCGCTCAGTGCTTGCAGCCTTTTTTGCACGCTTTGCGTTTCAGATAAAAAGCGCTTTATGCGTTCAGTCACATTGAGTTGCGACATCGCCAACCAATCACGACGATGGCCTCTGACAGAGCTGCTAATCACTACTTTGCGTTCTGATTGTTCTGTTAACCATGCTTCGAGTTCGTTCTGACCGTCGAGCGCTACGCCAATAATGATTTCCTTTGGAGCTGGCCGGCGGTGATAATATTGTGTAATAAACGCTGAGAGTATCTCGGCTTCGGTAAAGTCCAAGGGTACTGTTGGGTAATGACCGTTACTACCGCTGTGGCGACCTCCCCGAATAAACGTTACCTCCACACACACTTTTCCGTGCAGGCTCGCCACCGTGATGATGTCAATATCACTGTGCCCGGATGTGATCGACTGATGCGACTGAACCCGGCGTAGCGCGTTTATACGATCACGCCAACCTGCCGCTTCTTCGAATTTCAGTTCCTTTGAGGCCACCTCCATATTACTCTGCAATAGTTCTGTTAACGACTCATCTTTGCCTTGTAGAAACATTCCGGCAAGCTCAATATCTTTCGCGTACGCCTGTTTCGAAACAAGGCCAACACAAGGGCCACTGCAGCGCTTAATCTGATATTGCAGACATGGTCGCGATCGGTTGCTGAAAAAGACATCGTCACATTGGCGAACGGGTAACACTTTTTGTAGTAATGACAGTGTTTCGCGAATAGCCGTCACGCCAGGGTATGGACCAAAATATTTTCCTGGCGCGCTTCTATCTCCACGATAAAAGCTCAAACGCGGAAATTCGTGTGAATCGTCGATGTGAATAAAGGGGTAACTTTTACTATCTCGTAAAAGAATATTGTAGCGAGGTTTGTGATCCTTGATCAAATTGGACTCAAGGATTAAAGCTTCATTCTCGGTGAAGGTAACGGTAACCTGTACATCTACCACCTTTTGCATCATGGCTTGTGTTTTAATCGCTAAACCACTGGTGCGAAAGTAGCTCGACAAACGGTTTTTTAGGTTTTTAGCCTTACCAACGTACAACAAGGCGCCATCGGCATCGAACATTTGATAGATACCAGGGCCTTGGCCTACATTTTGCAAAAAGGTTTTATGGTCAAACGTCACGAGAGCAATTGAGCAACTAATATGATTGTCGAGTTGTTGGTCATTATACCGCTTATAAGCTAGGCATTAAGTGCTCTATTCACCTATAATTATCGAATTCCAAAAACCCTTTTATAAAATGACTCATGGCTAAAATATCAGCAAACGAAATCCGTCTTGGCGGCCTAATTGAACATCAAGGCAATCTATGGCGGGTGCTAAAGAAAAGCCACGTTAAACCAGGTAAAGGTGGTGCGTTTGTTCAGTGCGAATTGAAAGATATTATTAATGGAACCAAGTTAAATGAGCGCTTTCGCTC
>CAYQVT010000091.1:0-10034 GCA_964420885.1 uncultured Gammaproteobacteria bacterium | reverse complement strand
AACCGACAAAGTTGAAAAGCCACACGTAGAACCGCGCAAAATGCAGTATCTGTATGCTGAAGCCACAGACTATATTTTTATGGATTCTGAAACCTACGATCAATTGACTATAAGTGCCGAAGACTTAGCAGATCAGGTCGGATATCTATTGCCGAATACCGACGTCCAAATTATGTTTTACGACGAAATGCCAATTGGCGTCGATTTACCGGCCAACGTTATCTTGGAAGTAACCGATACTGAAGGTGTAGTGAAAGGCCAAACCGCAGCCAGTGGTGGCAAACCGGCCTTACTAGAAACCGGAATTCGCATAACGGTACCAACGTTCGTAAACATTGGCGAGAAAATCAAGGTTAACACCGAAACCGGTGAATACGTTGAGCGGGCGCAATAACCCACATTTCGAACAAACAGCCTAAGCTCGTTAACGCCGTTACTAACGTTCAAATTTCTATTCACAAAGGCGCTTGAACGAGCGCCTTTTACGAGCCTATTGGCAATGTAATAAAGCCACCCACTTAAACGATTTAAGAGAGACCGAACATCAATGGACAGTAAGACCGCGCGCAATATCATGCGCCGACCCGAAGTAGCTCTTCGACGCCTAATGACAATAGACCGCGTGAGTGATCATTTAAGCCGACATCAACTACCGGGCGCACCAGTAGTCAACAAATTAGGAGAACTAATTGGTTATGTGTCTGAATATGACTGCCTACAACAATTGATGCAAAGCAGCTATTACGGTGACAATGCGTCGTTGGTCGAAGATGTGATGAGCACTAAGTTGATTATGAGCCGCCCCGATATTGCGCTAATCGATCTGGCATCCACCATGAATGCGAGTAAGGTCAATGTAATGCCCATCGTCGAGGCTGGTAAGCTGGTCGGCGCGGTGTCACGAGGGGATATTATGCGAGAGCTTGTTAAACACATGGAAGAGCCTAGTGTCGCCATCTAATTAGTTAAGTGAGAGCTTGAGATTAAGCAATTTCCGTGTGAGCTCTTTTAAAAATGTGGTAAGTTGCTGAACGCATTAAGAAATGCTCGCTATTCAATTTTATCTAATGTCCCGGTAGCTCAGCTGGATAGAGCAGCCGCCTCCTAAGCGGCAGGTCGGAGGTTCGAATCCTCTTCGGGACGCCACTCCTTATCAGAATGTTGCCTACTCTGAGCGCTCCAACAACATTGCGTCGCCATAGCTGAAGAACCGAAAGCGTTGCTCAATAGCGAATTGATACGCCGACATTATCTTCTCGTAGCCAGCGAAGGCGGAAACTAACATTAATAGTGTTGATTCTGATAAGTGAAAGTTGGTCTGAAGAAGATCTACTACTTTGAACTTAAAGCCAGGGTAAATAAAAATCTTGGTATCACCGCTAAATGGTTGAATTAATTCAGTTTTCGAGTTTTTGGCGGCAGTCTCTAAAGAGCGAACTACAGTGGTTCCCACCGCGATTACTCGCCCTCCATTCTGTTTGGTTTGATTGACGGCATCGCAGACCCTTTGGGACACCTCGATGTATTCCGAATGCATCTCATGCTCGTCGACATTGTTGACTCTCACCGGTTGGTATGTTCCAGCACCAACATGCAGCGTCACGGTTTCGATTCTAACCCCTTTATCACGAATTTGTTCGAGCAGTTGTTCATCATAGTGAAGCCCAGCTGTGGGGGCGGCAACCGCGCCTTGTTGTTCGGCAAACACGGTTTGATAGCGCTCTTGATCAGTGTTCGAATCAGAGCGCTCGATATAGGGGGGTAATGGCATATGCCCTACCGTTTCAAACCAACTAAACAGGCTATCAGTTTGAGTTATTTCAAGTTCAAAGAATTGGCCTTGGCGTGCTGTCACTTTGATCTGGGCATGTGGGTCTTCGTCGGCGACAATCGTCTGACCTATTTTCGGCGATCGACTTGATCGAATTTGTGCAAGCACTGCAGTATCGCTAATAACGCGTTCCAACAAAATCTCAAGCTTACCTCCTGAATCCTTCTTGGCGAAGATTCTCGCAGGAATAACTTTCGTGTCGTTTAATACAATCAGGTCGCCGGCCACGAACTCATCAATGATTAAGGCAAAATTGCTTTGCTCAAACTTTCGGCCAAGCATGACCTTAAGCAGACGACTATCTGCGCGGTTTTCCGGCGGGTATTGCGCGATTAGTTCGGCAGGAAGCTCATAGGAAAAATCTGAAACATTCATGCGCGGGATGCTATCACTTATTGCAAACTCAGCAAACTCTCAAAATGAGTTAAACCACAGCCTGTAGCGACTCTCTTCGCCCGAACCACAAAAGCGGTAAGCATACCAAACCCGAGACCACCAAAAACATGGTTAGACCTTGAGAAATTGGTAACACAGCAGCCACAACAATCAACACCGACAAACGCAACCACTCCAAAGTTCCCGCATAGGGTTGGTTTTCCATCAATGCTCCGATTGAAAAGCTACTCAAGATAGCAAATGCCACTATGGCTAAGTGTTCAGATAAGCTCAAACTGGAAAAATATAGTGAGATACCCAAACCTATCGCCGCCGTAGCCGCGTATTGGATTACGCAGTGAATCTTCAACAGGCTGGGGACATGAGTATCGTATTTTTCAAATACGTTCAAATCGTCGTTTTTTGCTAAGGGATACGCTTCGACAACGTCGGGTGGTCGCCAACCAGTGCGTCTAAACCATAAACTAAGTTTGTACCACCAATTTTTGGTATGGATCGTGTCTTGTATTAACTGGCTATAAACTTGTACATTCACCCAAACTGGATTCCAACTTTGCACAGCACCTCGGATGCCAAAGACCGGTTTATCGTCATCCAGTTCTTCTTGATAACTGCCAAACAGTCTGTCCCATAAAATGAATACGCCACCGTAGTTTCTATCGATATACACGGTGTTTTGCGCATGATGCCCTCGATGGTTCGACGGCGTAACAAAAATGAGCTCGTACCAGCCGAGCTTGCCAATATGGCGAGTATGCACCCAAAATTGATAAATTAGGTTGAGCGCGCCAACTGTAATTATCATTAGTGGGTCAAAACCCATTAATGCCAATGGTATATAAAAAACAAACGATAGAAAGCTGGTTCCCGTCTGACGCAGCGCGGTGGTTAGGTTGTACTCTTCGCTTGAATGGTGGATTACATGCGCGGCCCAAAGAAGGTTCATTTCATGACCAAGACGATGATTCCAGTAGTAGCATAAATCGTAGAGCACGAAGGCAATCAACCAAACAAACGGGGAATCACCCATGTCAAACAGCGCGAAATGCTCATAAACCGCGATATAAAAGGTAAACGGAATTAAGGCCTTTGATATATTCACCAACTGGTTAATCGAACCAGTTGCCAAACTGGTGAGCGAATCATTAACCCGGTAATAATTTGTGCCTTTGATTTTTCCGTAGACTAATTCTATGAAAATCAACAGGAAGAACAGCGGTACGGCGTAAAGAATTAGATTCATGGTGGTTATAAAACACTCTTATTTTAGTCTTGCTTGGCACCATTATAAGGCGTGCGCATGAGGCCTTTGCACATCACCTACACGTAAGTTTTCGGCGACAACCTTTTGGGTTAAAAAAACCCAATTGCGAAATTAATGACTGCTAGCGCCAAACTCAAAATTGTTTCGCTCTTAATACTTTTGAGCGCTTATCTTCCCCATCGTGGCTCCAACCAGGCGCCATAAACACGTAGAGTAATTTATCACGCCATCGCTTGGCACGTTTTACGTCCTGAATCAGCGCTTGATATTCATGCGTCGCTACGTATAGAGGCTTCAAGGAGGTGATATTGTGCGTTAGCCCATATTGTGGAGTGTCCTCGGGAATTTCCTTTGAAAAACTACCAAATAACCGATCCCAAATAATTAGTACGCCACCGTGATTACAATCTAAGTACCTTATGTTTGATGCGTGATGAACCCTATGATGTGACGGTGTGTTAAAGATCGCCTCAAACCATCTGGGTAAAGTCGGCGCCATTTCGGTGTGCAACCAATATTGATAAAAAAGATTCCATGACATCACAGTGAGAATCATCAGTGGGTCGAACCCCAGCAGGGGCAGTGGCATCCAGAAAATGTATTTGTGTAAGCGCTCACCTACTCCCTGCCTCAGAGCGGTGGCAAAGTTCATTTTAATCGCAGAATGATGTGAGACGTGACCAGCCCACATTAATCTTACCTGATGATTGAGGCGGTGAAACCAATAGTAGATAAAGTCATCTAAGAAAAAGAGGATCAACCAAGCCCACCACTGTCTTTCTATAATTTGCTCAAATGGGCTAAGCGCGGCCAAATAGAAAAAACCCATAATCGCGAGCAACTTAGGCACAAGATCAACAAAGCCGACCAAAACCATCATCCATAAAGACGCCTTGGTATCACCATGGTCAAATAATTTGAGGTGTTTATGGCGACTATATGACCATTCCAAAATCAAAGCCAATATAAATACCGGCATGAAGTAGTAAATCAAGTCATCCTTTGAGAGCTCATTGATCGCATCTTCGAAAGTCATAGGTACAGTTTCTGGGGCGAAGAGCGCCCACTTATCTCAAAATTCATCAAGTAGATACACTAATCTCTTTGGTCGCCTGTTGCCAACTATTTGCTAAATTCTGATAATTTTCCCGCGAGATCAGGCCTAAATTGCCTTGATTACCACTGTTCTTTCCATGGCCGTAAATCCAGTTCATGCGTCCAAGAGTTGCGATGCTGTTTGTATAACCAAACGTAATTTTTGGCAATCTCACCGGGAGCCAAAATACCGCCAGATTTACGTAAGTCATCTACTTGTGGGACGTTTTCACGAATAAAGTTCGAATCAATCATTCCGTCTATAACAACGTGTGCTACGTGTATGTTTTGAGGCCCCAATTCTCGAGCCATGCTTTGAGCCAGAGCGCGTAAAGCGAATTTTGCCCCCGCAAATGCACTATAGTGTTGTCCCCCTCGCATACTGGCGGTAGCACCGGTAAATATAATTGTGCCCTTTTGCCTCGGTATCATTTTGCGAGCCGCTTCTCGGCCCGTTAGGAAGCCTGCAAAGGCCGCCATTTCCCAAACCTTGCGGTAAACTCTCGAAGTGGTGTCCTCAATTCGAAAGCGAACATTAGCCCCGATATTAAACACCACAACCTCTATTTCACCAATCTTGTTTTCTATTTCATTAAACAGAGACACCATTTGGTCTTCGTCGCGAGCATCGACTCCAAACGCGTGTGCCTTTCCACCTAGGTCAGCTATTTCATTTTTAAGCTCATTCAACTTTTCGACATGCCGCTCTCGGCGAACTAGGCACACTTCGAGCCCTTCACGCGCGAAAGCCTTGGCAATCGCACTACCGGTATCATCTCCTGCGCCAATTATAACCGCCGTTTTTATCATGCTTGTTGCCTCATAATTTCTTCTTCCATTTGACCAAGTCGCTCTTTACCAAAAAACATCTCATCACCCACAAATAAAGTCGGTATACCAAATACGCCTCGTTCTATGGCCATTGTAGTGTTTGCTTTAAGTTGCTCTTTGATATTTGGGCTTTGAATAAGTTCAATAAATTCTGACGCATTGTATCCGGCAGCCGTTAGAACTTTTGATACCTCGTGTGGGTCGTTCATATTTACCTTGTCCTCCCACATTGCCTTAAAGATTACGTCTATATAGTTTAGATATTTATCGTCACTCTCAATCTTCATCGCACACGCTCCGCGTACCAAAGAAATCGTGTTAATCGGAAAATGAGGGTTCATGGAAAATTCTGTAAGCTTATTTTTGATGAGAAATCGTTGAATTTCCAACCTTTCGTATTCCATTTTTACTGGCACATTGGCAAAGGCTTGCCACGGCGGCAAATTACCCGTTTCTTTGAAAATTCCGCCGAGCAAACAGGGGATATAATGGAAGTCCGCCCCGGTACGCCGCGATATAGTGGGTAACATTTTGTGTACCATATACGCATTAGGGCTACCAAAATCAAATATGTAATCAATCTTCATTAAATTTATCCTATTTCTGAATTAACTTGGCCGCGAGCGTCGACAAATAAGCTATACATAGCGTTTAAAAGCTCGGTATTCATGACAAAGCTGCACCCACCAAATTACGCTATTTTTTCTAAGCGCGCAGGGACACGTTTATGCCAAGGAGTGCCAGCGAAGAAATCTTTATCTTCGCTTCGTGTCAGCTGATTTGGAGACACCCCAACTGTCACTTGATTACCCGAAAGATCAACGTAATCAAGACCTAAGCCATTTGGTAAGCTAATAAAACCAGATGGCTGATGATCCGTTACATCGACGTAAGTCTTTGCACTACCGGCCTTAGTGGTAATCTTAACCGTGTCGCCATTTTCAACATCGAGCTCTTCGGCGTCGGCTGGGCTAATATAAAGACTGGCCACCTTACCCTTTTTGTCCCACGATGCATCTCGAATAATGGTATTCGAGGTTTCTCCGCGTCGTTGGCCTGCCGTCAAGATAAACGGAAACTCATCGTTCCCGAGCAGTAAGTCGGTGTCTAGGTTTGCAAGCCTAGGAAACAATTCAGGTAGATGTAAACGAATGCGTTTGTCGGCGTAGTTCATACGTTTCCATGAATCCGTATAATCGTTGCCTGAATCGGTAAAAACGATGCCAGACTTTTTACTAATCAAGTCGTCGAAAAGCATTTCCCCTGCCTTCCATGGCGCACCCGAATAGCCAGCTCTCGCGGCACTGTCCGGATGCTTTTTAACGAATTGATGCGCTAGGGGCCAAAATACTGCGGTAACGGCAGACTTACCTCCGTTCAAGGTTGTTCCCAAAGTTCGGTACAGCAGTGATGGTGCGACAGCAAACAACTTCGGATTCTTGGCTAACATTGCTGAGAAAGCAGCTGCATAGGCTTTTCTCCCTAGTTTTGCAGCGGTTTTTAACAGCGTAACGTGAGTGCTTGTGATTCCGCCGAGTTCTTCGATGAGCCGGGTATGAATTTCTGGTTCAGTGAGCGTTCCTGGTAATGCTTCGACCACGGGGTGACGCACGTGAAAGGTGTTCTTCGGAAAATCTAATTGAAAAAATACACACTCAAACTTTTCATAGGCGCTCGCCGCCGGTAATACATAGCTGGCCTCGCGAGCAGTTTCAGTCATGGCGATATCGATGACCACTGAAAATTCCAGTGCTCGCATCGCCTCTCGCATTCGATCGCTGTTAGCGTAAGAATGAACCGGATTTGAACTTTCGATGATTGCTCCTCTGAATCGGTCTGGATGATCATTTAAAATCTCATCTGGAATTTCATTGCATGGGAGCAAACCAGTTATTACTCGCGACCCGAGAACTGGACTCACTCTGGTCGGTTTTGGTTTGCCTAAAGACCCACTTGATACATCACCTTTTCCCGCGTCGGTGACCAACATTAGCGGTACTGCGATGTTCGCCGTGCCCTTTTTGGCGAAATTACCGGTAATTACAAACAGTATTTTTTTAAGATAACTGACTAGCGTCGAATTAATGTTCTGTTGTACTCCAAGATCCTCAAAAATTGCAACCGAGCTCGCACCTGCAATTCTTCTGGCGGTTTGGATTAGCATTTCCGGGTCAAGACCGGCTAGCTCCGAATAGTCTTCGACAGAAAGAGACATGAAATGATGTTTGATCTCCTCAAAGTCAGATGTGTGTTCGTCAATAAAGCTCTTATCTTCCAAGCCTTCTTGAACGATGCAGGCGATGATCGCTGATAAAGCCCAAGCATCGCCTCCTGGTCTGAGCTGAAGATGAATATCTGCTAATTTTGCAGTCGCGGTCAGACACGGATCGATTACCACCATCGAGCGTAGAGGATCTTTAGCAATTTCTCTGAGAACCTTACGCGTCTGCGGAAACCCATGTGTATGCCACGGATTTTTTCCTAGAAACACGCTTACTTCGGCATGTTCGAAACCACCATGCGGTGGCGCCCCAAACATCTTGCCATTGACCCAGAACTCACCTGTTTTCTCTTGCGCTAGCGCGTTACTGCGATATTTTACCCCTAATACTTTTTGTAGGCCGTTGCTGTACATTCCCCCTAAGTGGTTTCCTTGGCCCCCGCCTCCTAGGAACACAATTTTATCACCACCGTATTTCGTTTTAAGCGAATCGAGCCCCGTAGCAACCTCCTTTATCGCGGTCTCCCAATCAACCTTCTCGTAGCTTCCGTCAGCTTTGCGGCGCATTGGTGAATCCAGCCGATCAGCGCCCATTTGATAATGGTTTAGACGTGACGCCTTATTGCAGACATATCCTTCAGAAGATGGGTTCTCTTTATCCCCTCTTATTTTTATAAGCTCTCGTCCACTCTCACCGCCGGTTTGTACTTCAAGCCCGCAATTAACACTGCATAAAACGCAGGCCGTCTTTTTAAAATCACTATTTTTACTGGTTTTACTCATTAAGCACGACCTAAGATTAGTTCCAATTCAGAACCATAATGCTATAGTTCCAAAATAGAACTGTCAACGATAAGATGAAAGTTCTATACTAATGGGATAGCAATACGATTATTCTCAAAACGGTTTCTAACTATGCGCTGGCAAGATACGAACTCACAGACTTGTTCAATTACACGTTCGATGTCGATCTTCGGAGATCGGTGGACGCTGCTTGTCATTCGCCAGATTTTTATGAGGATGCGTAAATTCTCCGAAATTCAATCATCGCTTGGTATTACCAAACACCGCTTATCGGATAGGTTAAACCGCTTGGTGGATGAACAAGTGTTGTACAAAGAAGCCTATGATAAGGCGGGAAAACGCTTTGAGTATAAGCTTACTCAAAAAGGTTTAGATCTTTACCCAATCATTGTAGCTGTCGCTCAATGGGGAGACACTTGGCTTGCGGATGATGACGGAAAACCGATTGAGTACATTCATAAGAGTTGCGGTCATAAGGCAAACCCAAAATTGTGTTGCACGCATTGTAATGTAGAAATTACCGCCCTAAACACGTCTGCTAGTCCCGGCCCAGGTATTATTAAGAAAATGGCTCGCGGGGAATTTAGTGATGCGGATGTACAGTTATATTCGAAGTCATTGGACACTCCTGGTTAAGTGATCAAGGCCCGTCTTAACAATTTCAATATTCGCTTCTTTTACCTAAAACCACCTCCATTTTGACGGCGATGTTATTGGTCAAGAAATCATCTCGACAACGACCTTAAGAGCCAATATTTAGTTTTGCTTGAAACCCAAAATGCAGACGTTTTGTTAAATCAATGGCCATCACCGACGCTAAGTAAGTTTCTATATTGATCAAATTTTCATTCTACATATCGTCTCAATCGTTCCATTTTCTACTTAATATTGCATCTATATCTATTTGATTTTAATAACCTTTATTAAGTTAATAGTATAGATAAATAGAACTTCAATCATACTGAAGTCGACCTCAAAAAAAGTTTTTCATTTTTTTGAATCCAATTTAATAAAAGCTGTATCTAAGTTTACAGAAGCGGCAATCGTGCCACGACACAAAATAATTGGAGTACCAATACCATGAAAAACTTATCAATCAGCCTAGCCCTAATTTCAATGTTAATAGGCAGCCAATCAGCGTTTGCAGAACTTGCTGAAACACCTTCCAGCCCAACTTCTGGTATCGAACACATCATCGTTATCGGTAAATTGGAAGAGGCCAACTTTGAGATATTCAGTGAAGAAAACAGCCAAAACGCCATGAAAGAAATCATGAACGTGGTTGTCGCCAGTCTTAATGACGACGAGAAAGAGTCTGTTGCCAGCGTTTCAATCTAATGCGCAGCTAAGATGGCGAGAAAACCTTATTTCTCGCCATAACGCTTGTCGTATTAACCAACTCCCCACAGAGAACGCTTTAAAGTCAAACTCGGCGCCAAATTGAGCATTGCAACAATTTCGACCAATTTAATCAGCCGTTCTTTCGTTTTAAGATTAACCGCCTTTTTTCTCGAATGCAGCAAGAATCGTATGCCCATGGATGGTATGACTATTCTCATCGAGGAAACGCTTAACTCGTTCGGCCCCACCTA
>CAYQVT010000090.1:0-13004 GCA_964420885.1 uncultured Gammaproteobacteria bacterium | reverse complement strand
TAAACAAGCCAATGTAGTTACACCTGTGATCGAAATGGACAAGGGGCTATTGCCTTTAGCCATATAGGTGAAAATATTAGAGGTTGTGCCGCCAGGTATGGCTGCGATCAAGGCGATCCCAACCGCGACACCACCGGCAATTCCGGCCAAACTAATGAATAGGTAGGCAACGATAGGCACGAATATTAATTGCATTATTGTGCCGACGGTAAATGATTTTGGTGATTTTAACACGTCGCCAAAATCGGCAACCGTAAGAGTCGCGCCCATGCCGAGCATGGCAAACACCAATTGGAATGCAGCAAACCAATATTCGTACTCGATGTAAATCTCACCCATCGTCAATCCTCAATAAATTATTGTCGTTGTTTATTATATTTAATGGTAAACGATTTGTCTGGTAAGTGCCCATGCGATTTTAGAACTCTCGCGATAGTTTCTGGCCGACTAGTCAATCGCGATACTTCCATGATTTAGCGGTGTCGAATTATCGCAAAAAAATTCTAATGCAGAAAACACATCGGCCGCATCCTTCAGGCGCTTTATCGCGTTGAACACCTGCTTTGCTTCAGGATATCGCATCTGCAGGAACACTAACCACTGCTTGGCTCGATTGCTAACAAACATCGTATGTTTACTTTTGGTGCTTTTTAGGTAGTCGAGCATTAAGCTAAGCACTTGGTTCCAAGTCATAATTTGGTAGCAAGTTCCGTTGAGACGCGATTGTATTTCAGCAGCGAGATCTGGAAATGCCATCGCTCCTCGCCCTAACATTATGTCTTTGCAGGCACTTTGGTTTAAGGCTTTTATTGCGTCGTCGGCCGTCCAAATTTCTCCATTTATTACGATTGGTATATGAAACCTGTCTGATAGACCGTTCACCAGCGACCAATATGCAGGCGGTTTATAACGATCTTCCTTGGTGCGCGCGTGTATCGCCAGTTCACTTGCTCCGGCGTTTACCACGTTTTCAGCAACCTCTTCTAATAAATCACTATTGCTGAACCCAAGCCTGATTTTTGCGGTTACTGGGATGCCAGGATCGACACTGTCTCTCACAGCCTTTACAATATCGCCGACGCGATGTGGCTCCCTTAATAACACTGAACCGCCATCGCTCTTATTCACCGTTTTAGACGGACAGCCAAAGTTAATATCAATGCCGGGCGGTTCTAATTTAGCAAGACGCGATGCGTTAATACCCATATACTTAGCGTTTCCACCCAACAATTGGACATAGACGGGAACACCAGAAGGCGTGTGACCGCCCTGCTCTAACTCCGGTGAAAAACGCCTAAAAACATGGTTTGGAATACGCTGTTCAGTCACTCGGACGAATTCCGTTACACAACGATCGTAACCACCAATCTGTGTTAGAACGGCACGCATCTGGGCGTCTACAACCCCTTCCATCGGGGCGAGTACTATACGCATAGAATTTGAGTGATAAAGTGAAGGAAGCTGGCGATTGTAACGCTACGCAAAGCGTATTTCGATACTTGCTGAGCCTTATTTCAATATAAGCACAACGCTTTATCACGTAGAATCTTGATTTAGACCAAAATCACAACTAAAACAAATTAAAATCAAACTGAGAGGTACCTTAATGAGTATGGATTTAGGCGTCAGCGAAAAACTAAAACCGATTTTAGAAAAAGTAACCAAATTAATGCAGGAAGAAGTCATAGCCGCTGATGTAGAGTTTCATCAAGAAATTGGTAAGACTGGTAATCGATGGGAGCTGAATGATCGCCAAAATGAGATTTTGGATACCCTACAAGCCAAGGCTCGCGAGCAAGGTTTATGGAACTTTTGGCTTACCGATTCTGAACGTGGTTATGGATTGAGTACGGTGGAGTACGCCCATCTCGCCGAGCAGATGGGGTGGTGTACTTTAGGCCCACAAGTTTTCAATTGCTCAGCCCCCGATACAGGCAATATGGAAGTTCTTGAGCGATACGGAAGCGAAGAGCATAAAAAACAATGGCTTGAGCCACTACTCGAAAGTAAAATCCGCTCCGCGTATTTGATGACTGAGCCCGATGTGGCTTCATCTGATGCGACAAATTTGAAATTTGAAGCGAAATTAGAAGGTGATGAATACGTCTTTAATGGCGAAAAATATTGGTCCTCAGGTGCTGGTGATGAGCGCTGTGAAGTTTATATTTTGATGGCCAGAACCGCAGGTGACGAAGCTCCGCGCCATGCTCAACACTCAATGTTTGCGCTGGCCGCTGACACTCCTGGTATAGAAGTATTACGCGCCATGACCGTATTTGGTCACGACGATGCTCCACATGGTCATATGCACCTTAAATTCGACAATGTTCGGGTACCGAAATCGGCTCTTTTGCTGGGTGAAGGTCGCGGATTCGAAGTCAGCCAAGGCCGTTTGGGCCCAGGCCGTATTCATCATTGTATGCGAGCTATCGGTCAAGCGGAACGCGCGCTGGACCTCATGTGCAAACGCTCACTGACACGAGTCGCCTTTGGCCGACCCTTGGCTAAACTCGGCGCAAATTACGATATTATTGCCGATTGCCGTATTGGAATTGAACAAGCCAGACTTCTTTGCCTAAAAGCGGCTTGGATGATGGACCAAGGGGACCCAAGTGCCGCTGCACCATGGATATCGCAAATTAAGGTGGTTGCTCCTAACATGGCACTTAAGGTAATTGACGAAGCGATGCAAATGTTTGGTGGCACCGGTATCTCACAAGATACTCCCTTAGCTGAAATGTACGCGCAAATGCGTACCTTACGTTTCGCTGATGGCCCAGACGCGGTTCACCGCATGCAAGTAGCTCGTAAGGAGTTGTCAGCGCATCGGTAATTGGGGCTAAGTATGAAGGGCCGCTAAGTTTGTTAAACAACTTAGCGGCTTTTTTAGGCCTACTGTATTAGTACTATATTATTGGCGATTGATACGTCTGATTGGAGCGTGAATGTCTTTGTCTGACGATCTGAACGGGCTAATATCCAGACCACCCCTGCGAGTATATAAGGCCTGAACCGATAAATGGCTTGGGTTGCAGTGATGATCAATGTCACTATAAATTCTCTCAACACATTGCTCATGAAATTCATTGTGCATACGAAATGAAATCAGGTACCGCAGCAGGGATATCTTATCGATTTCAAGACCACTGTATTCGATTACCACGCTTGCCCAATCTGGTTGATTGGTGATCAAACAGTTCGACTTTAATAAATGACTGTGCAGTGTTTGCGACACTTGTCGTGCATCAGATTTGAGAGAGAGAAGATTGGCGGACAGCTTATAATCATCGATTGAAATATCAATATCGTCAAGACAGTCTCCCGGTAACGCGCTTACCTTTAATGACTGAATATCATCCGGAGCAAGTAAAGTGACCTCCACGCGCTTTCCTGACACTAACCCAAGGTCGTCGCGCAGTGTGGTTTCTATATCTTGATGGCTATCAAACCGCGTTTGATTGAAGCTATTTAGATACAATTTAAATGACTTCGACTCAACAATATTGGTGCTAGTTGCATCAAATTCAAAACGTCCTATCGCTACAACTGGCTTACCCTTAGAATTCAACCATGACATTTCATACGCATGCCATAAATCTGATCCCTCGAATTGCGGCTTGTCTACGCAATCAGACGCGTCACTACTAAGTGTGCGTGGTACCGCCTGCAGTAAATCCGCATTGTACTCGCTTTGATACTCGGTCGTTTTGCCTAAACTCAGATCGTCTAATCGAAAATTATCAGTCATAATTAAGCCTAAATTTGCTAGGTGATTATAGCGCTAATCATCAACAAACTAGGGTATTAATTGGACGAAGCAATAGTAACAATGCCTTCCTTGAGTTCATCATTCTTACGTTGATGAATATCGTAGAATCGCAAAATATCTGTGAATATCTGAATCCGCTCAACGTAATTCTGTGCTTGGACGCCACGATCAAACGGTTTTCCATACAGCGTTGGCAGCAACGCGCTTATCGTCGCCCATTGAGTTCGGTCAAGACCTTGGTCTCGGGCTTTTCGATACGCTGCGATAATGTGTTTCATCCCCACATTGTAGGCCCCTACAGCGAACCACGTTCGTTGCGGCTCCTTAATCTTTTTTGGTAAGCGACTATTCAACTGCTTAAGGTATCTAGCGGCTGCATCGATACTTTGACTCATATCCATTCGGTCTTCGACACCCAAGGCTAACGCGGTCTGTGTGGTCAACTGCATTAAGCCTCTAACGCCGGTTGGTGATCTGGCATTATTTGACCAGTGTGATTCCTGATAAGCAATCGCGGCTAATAATTGCCAATCCAAATCACCTTTACGGGCCGCTCGCCTAAACGCGTACTCAAACTCAGGTAACACAGTCTCTATCCTTTTGTGGATCGCAAGAGCATCATAAGTGCTTAACCGAACCGGCGAGTTAAAATAGTCGTTTGCTAGTTTACTTGGCAATTTTTTTTCAAGCGCAGAGGTCAAAAACGAGTTTAAACGAATTCTCAAAGGTTCGTCTGCACGTTTAGGCAAGGCCCAAACCAAATTAAGTAGATCGGGAAGAATGAAACTTCGATTCAAATTCGGCAAGTAATGCTTGGCGTTGCGCGCACGGTAGTTAACACTTAATACAAACTTTTCCGAGCCCTGGTCTACTGCGCTCAACAACGCATACTCTGAACGATGATCATCGATTAGGTTGAGAGACTTTAAACCCTCGATATCGAAGTATCGGGCTGAGGTAAGAACATTTTCCGTGGCTAAATCTTCGATGCGTTTTGGTCGTTTTGTGCCTCGCTTATACACAACCGTGGTTTGCGCTTGATACCAAGCTACGCTAGGCGAACTAACTCGATGCACAAAAGGCGATTCGATTATTCCGCCAACCGCAATGTCCCCTGCTCCGCTATCCAATAAGGTAAACAACTCGCCATACGGTACCACCTCTAGCGCTAACTCGACGCCCAGATCTTCAGCAAATGCCTCTAAAAGCTCATATTCAAAACCATAATGCTGTCGATTAAAGACGTATTGAGAATCAGGCTCGTCGGCGATCAGAACTCTCAACTCGCCTGATTTGAGAATTTCACCCAAAGATTGTGATTGGGGTCGCAGTAAATATTGTACGGCCGCAACAATAATCAGGCTGCACACCAAGATTAGTTCGATATGCCGCAAACAAAAGCGAATAAAGTTCCTTGCTAATTGAAATACCGAAAAGAGTCGCTCTATCAATTCCATGCTCTGAGGATAACGATTCGGCGAAAGCTTAGCAATAAGCAATTGAACCATGAGAAGATCTAGTTTATCCTGCGCCTCGCTTTAAAGGATTAAACAAAACGATGCGGAGAAATGGCTGAGTGGTCGAAAGCGCACGCCTGGAAAGTGTGTATACGTTTATAGCGTATCGAGGGTTCGAATCCCTCTTTCTCCGCCATTATTAGCGGTTGTACCCAAAGGTAAGCCGTAAAAACACTAAAGCCCCGCTGTCTGCGGGGCTTTTTTTGTTTAGGGCGTCTCTGTTTTGTTTCCCCACTATCTTAGAGGACTATATTAGTCGTATGTCTCTAGCACGCATTTAGGAGATACGCTAAACACTCAAACTCCAATGCATGGCCTATTTTAGACAATAGAGTCAAAGAACAACTCTCCATTCAACCCCACCAAGGCTTTGGTTCGCACTGGAATCATCGGAGACACTTTTATCTGGGTCACGAAGCTTTTCGTAGCTCAGGGTTTTGATAAGACATTAATTCATACTCGGCTGGCGGTATGTCGCCGATTGGTTCGAGTATTCGTCGATTGTTAAACCAACTCACCCAAGAGAGTGTTTCTCGTTCGACGTCATCAAGACCGCGCCACGGCCCGTCTTTGTGAATAGCCTCAGACTTGTAGAGCGAGTTAATGCTCTCGGCGATAGCGTTATCATAGGAATCTCCAACGCTGCCGATTGAGGCTCTAAAACCGGCTTCCATAAGCCTATCTGTATAATGAATCGATAGATATTGACTGCCTCGGTCACTGTGATGCGTCACGCCTTTTGGCTTACCTGGAGAAGTTTAGAACCTATCTGACACATTGCTAAATCAAGTGAGCGTAAGCAAATTTGATTTAGCGAGAGTTACCTCTAGTGATCCATAGTAATGAAAAAGTCATTAAGAATAAAGTCAGCCTACTCAATTTAGCCGAAGAACTCGGAAACGTCTCAAAAGCTTGCCAGATAATGGACCTATCCAGAGATACATTTTATCGGTACAAAGCCGCGGCGGATGAAGGAGGTATTGAAGCACTTTTTGATCGTAATCGACGCAGCCCTAATCTTAAGAACCGAGTTGATCCTGAGTTGGAGAAAGCAGTGCTTGAATACGCATTAGAACAACCCGCAAATGACCAACTCCGAACCAGCAATGGACTACGTAAGCTGGGCACGTTTATCTCGCCCAGTGGTGTTCGCAGTATCTGGCTTCGACATGGGTTGGCTTGTTTTAAAGACCGTCTCAAAGCTCTGTCTGACAAGATGGCCGCTGAGAGCCTTATTCTAACTGAAGACCAAGTCGCGCTGCAATGGAGCGCAAAAAGCACGATGATGAAGCCTGTAGTGAGATCGAAACGCAACATCCAGGCTAGCTTGGCTCTTAGGATACGTATTACGTTGAACGCCATCGAGCACACCAAAACCAAAGTCAAATCACCACAAACAAACGGCATCTGTGAGCGCTTCCACAAAACGATTCTCAACGAGTTTTATCAAATCGCGTTGCGCAAAAAGATTTATCAATCAGTCGATGAGCTTCAGGTCGACCTTGATGAATGGCTCGGCAAATACAATACACAACGAACTCATCAAGGCAAGGTTTGCCAAGGGAGAACGCCGATGGACACACTCATCGACGGTAAACAAATCTGGAAGGCGAAGTTTTTGAACTAAACCCAACCTGACAGTCAGTTACGGATAAACCGGTAACTGTCAGATCAAGTCTGAATTTCTACACGTTAACATAGCTCGCACTTGATTCATATAATACTGTTGGCCCATTGGGCTGAAATACAGATGATGCTTTACCCAAACGGTTTTTAGTTATCCATCCCCTGTAGTAACGACTTCGCCTCATACATAGAAAGATCCATAATAGTAGGTTTATGGTCCAACTTAGTTATCAAATAATGAGATTTAAGCTCACTGGCATCATAGGTCTTTGATTCCATTACTAAGCCTCTAGGGTAATCGCCTCGGAGGGCCGAAAAATCAAACATTGCTCTACTTTGCTCTCCGCCAAATGCTCGACTTAGCTGTTTGGTAAAGTCGACAAAGTCAAAATCGACTTTATTGGTGAACCAAGCTTCAACCCGTTTATTTTCGTCCTCGAAAACCCATTGTTCTACAGGGTAACCAGCTACTTTTTTCTTTTTGCCGGTCTTCTTGATATTTGTAATATCAACGGGGTTCGCCTTATCTGACTGAAATCGGCTTCCTCCCATTTTTGACATTTTCTGTATCAGCCCTGTCGACATCGGGGTTTTGGTCTGAGCGTTCTTATCAAGCATAATGATGACTTGATTGTTTAAGTCCATAATAACTTGATTGCCGTTATTATCGTCGACCATGAAAGCAGAACTAGAATATCTCTGTTTAACAGTGGATTTTTTACCATCATAGTTATTCTGCGCACTCACTGAAAAATCAAATGAATAGTACTCATCAATTGGAACCTCGTGTTGCATTGCACTAAGCATGCCGCCTAAACCACCTAAATTGCTAAGAGGGTTACTTTCAGCACGTGTATCTTGCTCTCTCTTTAACTCTGAAGGCGGCTGGCTACTATCGTAATCCTGCTCTGCCTCAGGGTTTAAAACGGCATCGGTAGCTTCACCAGCTTTATCACCTGCCTTTCTGGCTACTTTGCCAGTAACGACGTTTTCAACTTCATCGCCTACACGTTTCTTTAACTTGCCCCACAAGGAGCTCGCGTAGACATTTTGATAAGAGGTAATTAGAAATATTGTCAATAATATGATTACTATTTTATTCATCTTACTTTGATCACAGCTTTAATTAGTTGAAGCAAGTTTAAGGCAGTTGCTCTAAATTTGGCATCGCCTAAAAAGGGTAGATTGACCGGTAAACAAGTACGGTATATCTAAAGTATCATTTCTCTATATCACTAAATAACCTTAAAAATTGGATTACGAACTAAACGCTATCTTTCAATTTCTGTGAGTTCACCGCTTAGAACCTCAATTTCAAAAGCATCAGCCCCTTCGATTTTTAACTGATATGTGCCAGCTTTGATTTTTACAGGGTCACTATCAACGATTCCGCTTGCGACCCGGTTGTTTTGTGAAAACAGCGTAAACCTTCTTCGTTGATAAACTTCCAAAGCTCGTTCTAAATCCTCTTCTGTTTCAGCTTCAATATAGATGCCATCGCCTGCCTTTGCCCAACGCTCAAAGATAGAGCGGTCGACGCTAGGTTCTAGAGCAAAACTAACAACATCAATTTTCGAATCAACGCCAGCGAGTTTTAGTGATTTGATTTGTTTTAGAACATTTCCTTTGCATGTTTCTTCACCGTCGGTAATCAATAAAACATTTTTTTTACCTTTCAGCCCCGAGAAATCGCCTTTCGCAGCTAGTAACGATGCAGCGATTGCGGTTTTAGCATTGCTTCGAGCTTTGATCGTATCGATATCACTTAATAACGTTGCTTGATCAAATGGTGAAATTGAGCGACGAAGATCGGTGGTGCATTTGTCTGGTACGCCGCCAAAGGTTCGTAGACCAACATTGCCAATATTACTATCGGTCGAGAGTTTTTCTACGTAGCGCTTCAGGGCAGCTTTTGCAATGGTGATCCGACGTTGCCCACCTAAGCGTTTGAGCATTGACCCCGATGCATCAAAAATAATCAGCGTGTTGTCTTTCGGTTCGCTGCTAGGAGAGCGGTTAGCTGCTTGACTAACTTTTAAGAAACCTGGTTCAAGTACTCGTTGTTCGCCCTTCGCCGAGATAGAGTATTTCTTTATGCCCTGCAATCTGGCTGACGCTTTAGCAAAACCGTTCTCCAAATCGTTATAACGATACATGGGGAATACTTCGCCTCCGCTTTGAGCAGCCCATTGTAGAGCAAGCGCATGTATGGCGGCCTCGTAGGTAATAAACGTTTCATTCAATGGCACTAAAATCACGAATACCTTCGCTTGGCTTGATTTAAGCGTTGCTAGTAATTCAGGGTCTGGCTCACCATCCGCATCAGTGACCAGCACAATTGCTCTAGAGCCTTCTCGTTGAGAAAGTTCTTTAGCTGCCGCCACAAGTGCACTTTCAGAATTACTGCTTTTATCTCTTGGATAATTTGCCAAAGAAGACCTGAGAACAACAGGATCATTGACCCAATCTTCAGTCCCCCATGTCATGCCTAAGGCCGCGAACCTTACAGCATCTCGTTGCTGGTCAATACTGTTAGCGAATTCCACGATAGATTGACGTATTTGAGGCAAATATTTATCCATTGAAGCCGATTGGTCGAATAAAAACACAGTGGAACGTTGTGGTTCAGAGATATTCACTTTGAGCATGTCACCGGCTTGTACAGGATACGAGTATAAGGTTGCATTCGAATCAACAACAGGTTTCGCAGAGATTGGTTCAACGATCTCGTTTGCTGTATTTAAAACTTGAATCGATGGTGAGAAGCCAGCACTTCCATTCAAAGTCAGATGGATTGTATTGTGTTGTTCAGACGCGGTGACTATCCAACTTTCTTGTCGATGTTTAAACTGAACGAAACCGCTTTGATTTACGTTATCTAACCCAAGCTGACGTGTGTTTTGCGTATTCGATGCATTTTTTTGTAGCTCGGCAGGTTTAGGTGAATAACGTTCCGTACTCCAATCCCCCCAGAGGCCCATCACTGATTGATACGTTTTACTTTCTTTAGCTTCATAAACTTTTACTTGGTTTGGTATTTGCAACCTACCGCTTTTGCTATGTTCATACTCAATTTTAATAGCCGCCGCCATAGCGCGTTCAGGCAACTCAAACCGATAGGTTTTTTGTGGGTCAATATTATTTGGCAACTCGAACCGGCCCACTTCGCTAAAGGGCCCAGCAGCACTTGCTTTAGCTGCGAAAATTATGGCTGAAGTTGGTAGTGTATAGTTGTTTTGATTTACCTTTGCAAAATGATACTGCAATCCAATGGCCTCTACCTGTGCGGGCAGTTGGTTCCGAAACGTAATAATCGAATTAAGTTGAGTCGGGCTACGTTTGGATTTCACCCATAATGCTGACGATCCTGTATTGCTAATCACAGTCACAGGCGACTTCAAATCAGCTTGCGAACAACAATGCAGGCCGCCGTTACCTGGCAGAGCTATATTAATATTTTCTATAGAAGATTTTCCGGGAACAGCAATTACCTCCAATTCTCCGATCGACACGGTAGCGCTTGAGTCAGGGGCTTCGAGCACTCTAAGCCGCACAAACTGGGCTAAAACATCCCCGTCAGGGAAAAGATAATATTGTTTTTCAGGGCGCAGCTGATGCTGACCTTCAAAAACCGTACTCCAAGACTGATTATCGACAGACACATCAATTGCAAAGCGTTTTAGTTGCTTGGCATTGCCGTTTGGCGTCGCCACGCCAACACCTCGTATTAGCACAGCATGTTCGCCTGCTAATTTTATTATGGGTTCTAGTATTCCTTTACCTAAAGAACCGCGAAGTAACGCTTGATAGTTTCGATGAGAATCAATACGGCTAAAACCATCGATCATCTTGTTTACGCTGCGCGCATTGCTCACATTCTTTTTATAGTCTCCATTGTTGTCTATTTCGACAGTGGGGGTACTCACCAATGTCGCCCCCAATGATGACAAGGCAACATTAATTCCCCCAAGTAAAGCCTGTGGCACTGGAGGACTAATTGTCGGGTTTTTAACTGTTGTATCACTCGAGGATTTGATGCTGATATTAGTATCACCGAGAGCAATATTATTCTGATCAACTAGTGCGATATAGCCTTGAATGTTGCCAGTGTTTAAATCGTCAGGAAAATCAAATGTAAGGTCATATATCTTTTCTTCATTGGCGGCTAGAGAGACAGCCACATTGTCTACCACAATCTCAGGGTTGCTTAAAAAAACGTTTAGACGGCCATTTACAGCTATAGCCTGTTTATTTCTCAATCTGAGTTTTACCTTAGTGTTTTGAGAGTAAGACGAGAACGATTTAACAGCAGGTACTTCAACGATGGCAACCGATACATCTGCACTATTCGCAAACTCTTGCGGTTTAGCTAAGCTTAACTTTAATACGTATTCGCCTGGGCTGGTTTTAGAATCTCTGAGTGATATAACATGATCACCAGCCAACAATTTAAACCGTTGCTCAAAGGCCCCACTTGGTACTGTAAACCGTGCTTCAGATGTTCCATCAAAACTAAGAATTTCGCCTGCATACTGCGCACCTGCTGGCGCATCAATCTTAAGTAAAACCTCCGACTCACGCTCTAAATATAAAGCAAACCTATCGATATCTGACGAGCTAACAACGCCTTTGACGGTCTCGTCAAACGTAATTTTTCGCGCGATATTTTCATTCGGCTCACGCTCTGAAAATTCAGGCGGTGGCCCCAACGGTTTGGCAATAATTTTGTAAGGCCCTTGTACGCCAGATATACGTAAAGTGGCGGTGCCAGCTTGCAGGTAATAATTAGGAGTAAGCATGCGTTTTTTGGCAAGTATTGCTTGATCTTGCCGTTTTTGAAAAGTACTCACACGTTGTCCGTTGTTAGAAATTTCCATGCGGCTCACGTCATTACCAAGAATAATAAACCGCCAAAGTTGAGAAGCTGAACCAAGGTCAACCTTAATGCTGTCGATGTCTTTATCAGTATTAAGGTAACCAGAAAGTCTTAATGGAGTTTGCTTTGTTCTTTGCCAATCGGTTCGATAGTTTGGCTCGAAGACTGCTTGAGTCTCATCTAAATTTAGCTCTGTTACGCGCATACGATATGCGCTGGATCGATCACTGCTATTTTCTTTGAGCTTTAACGACAAACCATTAACCACTTTAATTGGCTTTATGGTTATCTTGCTATCGTAAAAGCACTCCTCCTGCTTTTTTTTAACCAAACAAATCGACGCTTTAGTGCCACTATTAAAATCAAGTTCAATGATTTTATTAATGAGCTCAGGGGCGAAGAGGTAAGTGTCTTCATCGTAACGATCTAATACTCCAGTTATGTCTTGATTAACCTTTATGCGTTGCTTTGCGTGATGCATGACGGAGGGCTCAACTGTGTCACTAAGGCGTTGGCTTTTGCTTACTAATAAGCGCCATGTACTGGTTTCTCCTCGGCCTTTTACACACAAACTGTGAACGCTGGTATTAGCCGAGTTTACATGACTTACTTGAAAGTGTGTTTTACCATAACGCGGCTCACTGCCTTGCCCCTTTTGATCGTAAAGCTGAATCTGACCCGACATACCAGCTGGCAGATAAAAATCAACGTCCAGCAAACCGCCTGACGAAAAAAGGTTAGGTCTCAGACAATATTCTTTACCGTCAATATTGCCTGCAATATTATTGTCAACGTCGGTTGGAGCTGATCTGCTGGCAACTTCTTGCACAAACATAGTGGCGGTAGAGTACTTGCGGGCAATAAATTTAATATCAGTATTATCTTGGTATGTATTAATAGCGATATAAATAGGCCCATCGCCGTATAAGCGTTCTGGCACAGACGCTTTCCTATCTGTAATGCCGAGTGCAATGTCTCGAAACAAGTCTTCACGGCCTACTGGCTGCCCGTCGTCATTAAACGTTAGGCGATTCACCGATAAACTAATACTGCTCGAACTTGTTGTGCTTGCAGAAAAACTGATTAATTCACCATCGGCGGCGTTAATTCGCAATAGCTGTGTACCGCTAACGGATAGTTCCGTTTCAGCTACTTCTCCCAACCACTTTAAATCAATCACTGAGAGTGGTTGTGGCTCTTTGGAGCGAGGAATTTT
>CAYQVT010000089.1:0-13017 GCA_964420885.1 uncultured Gammaproteobacteria bacterium | reverse complement strand
TACGACGTTTGGCAACAATGTATCGCACGCGAAAAACCGCACGCGCCGTACTTTTCTGCCAAATCTACATTATCGTAAATTTTGGGTCGAAAGTGAAAGCCGTTGGGTTCGTTTACGTGTATCTTCAAAAGGTATCCGTATTATCGATAAAAAGGGCATCGACACTGTATTAAAGGACTTACGCGCTAATGGCGTAAAAGTATAAGGCTGAGGTAAGCAATCATGAGAGATAAAATCAAATTAGTTTCAACAGCTAAAACCGGTCACTACTACACGACCACCAAAAATAAGCGTACGATGACTGAAAAGATGGTCATCAAAAAATACGATCCGGTGGTTCGTAAGCACGTGGAATACAAAGAAGCGAAAATAAAGTAGTTAGTATTTGTTTTCGTTTTAAAAAGCCAGCCTTAGAGCTGGCTTTTTTGTGAGTGTATTTCTTTTATGTTTTAGGGCTTAGCTAAGCCGATCCTAACAAAATTTACTTGTCGGCAAGTTTTTCTTCGACTAATTCCAAGCCTTTATTGATTTGCTCTCGTAGTGCTTTATCGGCTTTCGGTCGGTCCGGGCGACCTGCGGCGCTAGCGGCTTTTTGTAAATAGTGTTTTGCTTCAACGTATTTCTTTTTTCCAAACAGATATTGAGCGTAAGTGAAATTCGCATCGATGCCATTAGGCGCTAATTTTAATGCGGTTTTATAATTGCTAATAGCCTTCTTTTTATCGCCGAAACCGATAGGCCAACCGGGCACTTGGGCGTAGAGACTTCCGAGTACAACGTGTGCAGATGAACCGTAAATGGTCGGGTCGAGTTTTACTGATTTTTCTAAATATTTTCGTGAGGCCTTAGCGTACTTTAGTGCGCCGACTCCACCTTTAGCCCCGGCGTATTGAGCATTAAAAAAACCAGCCATCATTTGGAACGCCGCATCATTTTTATTTTCGTCCGCCAATTTTTCACTGTGAGGGACGAGTTCTGCTAAACGTTGCAGCCTAGCGTCTCCCTCTTCCGGAAGATCGAAATTTACCACATCCATCTCGTAGCGAAGCTCTTTTACGGTTTTTGGAAGCGAACTCGGCTCCCCAAAAACATAGGGAGTCCCGATGAGAAATAAAGTAAGGAATGCGATGGTGTTGTTTAACTTGTGCGTGGCGTAGTTCATTTTTCTAACGATACTAATAGCGTGTTTTGGATTGCAGCGTACATCTAAGAAGCCTAGATAGATTAAATGTTGTCGTAGAATTAATC
Organism: uncultured Gammaproteobacteria bacterium; assembly: GCA_964420885.1. GTDB lineage: Bacteria > Pseudomonadota > Gammaproteobacteria > Arenicellales > Arenicellaceae > Arenicella. Next base: position 11,769 of record CAYQVT010000089.1, on the reverse strand, counting down.
TGAATAATCTCAAGTTTGATTAGACTGTTCTTGGTAGAGCTTGTCGCGCACTTGCATAAGGGTTTTTCCATAGTGATTGTCTCCACGGTGATCGCGGCCGCACCCCCAGTAATAATCAAACTGGCTGTTTTCTACTAGTTTAACTTGCCCAGTTTCTAATATTCTTTTTGCTATTAACGGGTGAGTTTTCGCCTGGATGTATACCGCACGAATCATTAATGTATTCTTGACTTGCTTAAAATCCTTGCGTTTTTTCTTAAACCGCACCTTACCTAACGTTTTGGCTTGCTCGGCTGATGTGGCGTCGAGAATGGTTTTCTGATACTCAGAACCTTCGAACTTCATCGTTTGGTAATAGTGTTCTACGGTTAACCAATTTTGCTCGTCCAAACGAAATGGGTGTGGCGAATTCCGCGCCATAGGCTCGTTGGGATCGTCCATCGAAAAATAGATGGCACTGGAGTCTTGCTCAGGAAATAGTGACATGGTCTGATATTTAAGGTTCTTATGAAAGTAGTGTATTTTTGTGATGCTTTTCAAGAGCCCACAAAATGTGTTCTTTTAATAGCGGTTCAGCAGAAGGCAGTTTTTCTTTAAGTGCGCATATGATTTGTTGGTTTGATTTAGCGTTACCTAAGGCTACCGCGATATTGCGTAGCCAAGATTGGTAACCAATACGCCTAATTGCCGAGCCCTCAGTGTTGCTTAAAAATTGATCCTCGCTCCATGCAAATAAATCGACTAATTTTTTGTCAGTCAGTTGTGCTCTAGGGCTAAAATCGGGTTCTTTTGTGGTTTGCGCAAATTTATTCCATGGACATACAAACTGACAGTCATCGCAACCGTATATACGGTTGCCTATCTTGCTTCTAAGCTCGATTGGGATCGACCCCTTGAGCTCAATAGTCAGATACGAAATGCAGAGACGTGCGTCCACTTGATATGGTCCGACTATTGCTTGTGTGGGGCATATATCAATGCATTTTCGGCAAGTCCCGCAATGATTATTGGCGGCCTTGTCGAGGGGAAGGGAAATATCAACATAGAGTTCACCGAGAAAAAACCAAGAACCGGTTTTCGAGTCAAGTAGGTTGCTGTGCTTTCCGATCCATCCAAGGCCGGCTTTTTCAGCCAGCGCTTTCTCCATTACTGGCGCGCTATCGGTAAAAGCTCGATAACCAAAAGTCCCTATTTCTTGTTGAATACGTTGTGCTAGTTTTTTTAGGCGTGCCCTAAGCACCTTATGGTAATCGCGGCCAAGTGCATACCGCGAAATATAAGCAATGTCGCTATTTTCAAGAACGCGTTCAGCCGAATTGATATCACAAGGCGCGTAATCCATGCGAACCGAAATCACACGTTTTGTACCGTCCACCAACTGACTAGGATTGGTGCGTTTGCTACCATGCTTATGCATGTAGTCCATTTCACCGTGCATGCCATTATCAAGCCATGCGTTCAAATAGGACTCGTGTTCCGATAGCTCACAGTCACTGATGCCAACGGCGTCGAAACCGAGCTCAAGGCCCCATGTCTTAATGTCAAGAGCTAGAGAAGCCAGTTGCTCATTTGACAACTCGATTTGACCACCCGTGCCTGGTGGATTGCCGGTCGCGTTTATGTTGGTCCGTGAAGATGTCATAATTGCCTTATTCTAACGCAATCCATGATGATGATCAGATCTTATCTATTGTGAATACAGACACTAAATCTACTAAATTTAGCTATCAAGCGCAAAACTTGGAAGAAACCGAGTTAATTGGTAGGGAGATCGCGGCGCGACTAACATTTCCTTCGTGCGTGTATCTTCAAGGCAGTATGGGAGCGGGTAAGACCACGTTGACTAAGTCGATAATTCGCTCCTTTGGCTATCTCGGAGACGTCACCAGCCCCACTTATAACCTGATTCAAGAATATGAGGTTGGCCAAGGGACAATTTTTCATATGGATTTGTACCGTCTCGAAGAAGCCAGTGAAATCGAATATTTGGCGATTCAAGATTTATGGTCTGACACCAGCCTTTTTTTAATTGAATGGCCAGAACGAGGTGAAGGATATTTGCAGCGCGCCACGGCCGAAATTAGCATAGAAAAGGTGACAGAGGGCGCATCGGATGCTCGTCGCATTATTTTAACTCTGTTTTAGCACGCATGTACCCAATTGCGTCGTTAACGATTGCTTACTATCGCCTTACTATCTGATTAAGTTTCTCGCACTTAGACCTAAAACCTGCTGTAATCACTGGGTACCGAATCAATTCAACAGCCGATGTCATTCTGTGACTCAAATTCGATTGACACTTAGTTCTAACGTGGAATTAGAATCTCTACTTAAACGCCCAAATCTATTTGGAAGGCTCAAATGTTTTATCCGCTATCTGCGCCAATTTGCGCTGATCTGCATATTGTCGGTAATCGCATTGTCGGATGCTGGGTCTCAAAATAGCGCTGGTCAAATTAATAATATTCGACTTTGGGATTCGCCCGATAAAACTCGCATTGTGTTTGATGTTTCCGACAACATTAAACACGATGTTTTTAGCCTTAGTGACCCTGAACGTTTGGTGGTCGATATAAAGAACGTTGATTTGAAAACCGGTCTGCCGGTTTTGCCAATCGGGAACCCTCGGCTTGGAGCCGTACGTTCTGGTTCACCGTCGAATGGAGTTCTTCGTTTCGTTTTCGAGCTTAAAAAACCACTTGAAGCGCACAGTTTTGTATTAACTCCAAACGAACTTTATGGTTATCGATTAGTGCTTGATCTGCTTGATAAGCAAACTGGAGTAAACGCTACTCAAAGTGCGATCACTCAAGACGCGCCTACTAAGGTCTCGTCAAAAAGCACCGCCGAACCGTCATCGGTATCAAAAAATACCGATACACCGCAGGCGCCAATTCAAGACAGTCTCGCGCAAACTACATCGTCATCATCGATCGCCATTGATCGACAGGCTCAGAAGGTTATCATTGCCTTGGATGCCGGACATGGAGGAGAAGATCCCGGCGCAATTGGTCATCGAGGTAGTCGCGAGAAAAAAATCACCTTATCGATCGCCAAACGTCTCAAAAAGGTTATCGACTCCGATTCACGGATGCAGGCATTTTTGGTTAGAGAGGGAGATTATTACATTGATCTAACTCGCCGCCGTACCATGGCTAAAGAGCGTAACGCAGACATCTTTGTTTCGATTCATGCCGATGCGTTTACTAAAAAAAGCGCTAATGGGCTATCCGTCTTCGCGCTATCACAACGTGGCGCTACCAGTGCCATGGCTGGAGCTTTAGCTGAGAAGCAAAATGCTGCTGATCTAATTGGCGGAGTAAGTTTGGCAAATAAGGACCCAGTACTCGCCAAGGTATTGGTAGATCTATCCATGACTAATACCATCAGCGAAAGTGTCAATCTGGGGGGAAGGGTATTGAGTGAGTTGGGCAAAGTCGGTCGTTTGCATTCAAAGCGGGTTGAGCAAGCTTCTTTCGTGGTTCTCAAATCTCCTGATATTCCCTCAATTTTGGTTGAAACCGGATTTATTACCAATCTTGCAGAAGAAAAAAAACTTCGAACAAAGAGATATCAAGCAAAGATTGCCAATGCGATTTACCGAGCTTTGGGAGACTATATCGATCAAACACCTTACTACAACCAAGCTGATTACGTGTCGCCTAATTTTGCTTCGGTTAAGAAGAGCCGCAGCCAGCGGCGCCATCGGGTAACACGTGGAGATTCTTTGTCCAGCATTGCCTTGAAGTACGGCACCACGGTGCGTGAGTTAAAACGCCTCAATAAGCTAAAAAGTAATGTCGCTGTATTGGGCAAACAACTTAAATTACCGGATGGAGCTAAGATAAATAGTGGTAACTCAGCTGCGCTGACACAAAAACCGTTCATTCATGTAGTCAAAGCTGGCGAGTCACTTTCCAAAATTTCAGCGCGCTATAATGTCACAATTCGTGCTTTGAAACGTCAAAACGACCTTACGCGTAATTCCATCTATAAAGGCCAAAAAATAAGTATCCCTGGTGGTGCTTCAAAGCCGCTTGTCTCTAAACACAAGGTAAAGCGAGGTGATACTTTGTCCGAGATCGCCGAGCAATACGGTGTGTCGGTAAAGGCCATTGTGAGCGTTAATGGCTTAGCCAATAAGGTTGTAAAATTAGGGCAGACATTAACGATACCTCGCTAACCGGTATAAATTTCATGATCGATGGCATAAACCATAAACAACGAATACACGCATTAGACCCTCGTTTGATTAACCAAATTGCAGCTGGGGAAATTATCGAACGGCCTGCGTCAATGCTCAAAGAGCTTATCGAGAACGCCTTAGACGCCGGTGCAACAAATATCGAAATAGATGTCGAAAACGCAGGCGTTAAGCGGCTCAAGATTAGTGATAATGGTCATGGGATCTTAAAGTCTGATTTGGCAATGGCATTGTCTCGCCATGCGACCAGTAAAATAGAAAATTTAACTGACCTAGAGCAAATAGCCACCTTAGGATTTAGAGGAGAAGCATTGCCGAGTATCGCTTCGGTTACGCGTCTTTCTATAAAGTCACGAGAGCTTAATTCAGATCAAGCATGGATGGTGTCGAGTGATGGCAATAACACCACCACCGACCCCGAGCCAACGGCCCATCCAGTTGGCACGACCATTGAGACGCGTGATCTTTTTTATAATACTCCCGCGCGTCGTAAGTTTTTGAGAACCGATAACACAGAGTTTAAGCATTTAGACCAAGTCGTCAGGCGCATGGCACTCTCGCGTTTTGATGTGGCGTTCAAGCTGCAACATAATGGTCGGGTTGTCTTGCATTTACCCTCGGTGCCTGCAGATGATCCACGTCGCTTAAAGATGGTTTGTGGTGACAGTGTACCTGACAACAGTGTGTATTTTGATGAACAGCGTGACGATATGAGGTTGTCAGGCTGGGCAGGCCTGCCCAGCTTTTCTCGCAGTCAGGCGGATATGCAGGATTTCTTTTTGAACGGTAGATTGATACGTGACAAGACAATCGTTCACGCTGTGAGACTCGGTTATCAGGATGTGTTATTTCACGGGCGCCACCCGGTTTACGTATTGTATTTAGAAATGGATCCCGCTGGCGTCGACGTTAACGTGCACCCAACGAAACATGAGGTACGTTTTCGTGATAGCCGTAATGTTCATGGCTTTGTCTTTCGAACTCTACAGCGAGAGATTGGTGCGAGTGCCGGTGAAGTAGGCAGCTTGCAGATTGATGCAGAGCAGGGCGCCGCCGCCCCCAACCCTATTAACCCCAATGCCGTATCTAACAACCATGCTCAAATAAGCCAGCAATCACCAATTCGTTATACTCAAGGTCATTATCAGAAAAATGATCGTTTAACGCCCGATCAAGTCAGAGAGCAAATCGGGAGTTATCAAAAGATTGCCGACGCCGCGTTTCGGCCTACGCCTAGCCAATCAGGTTCGGGGCTTAATGTGCCTCTAACACCTAAAGCTGACGATCAAGACGATGATGTAATACCTCCTATGGGTTACGCTCTGGCGCAACTCAAAGGTATTTATATCTTGGCTGAAAATGAGCATGGTTTGGTTTTGGTGGACATGCACGCCGCACATGAGCGAATTACCTATGAACGTTTAAAGTCCGCAATGGATTCTGCCTCGCTTAGACAACAGCCTTTATTAGTACCGGTGACGATTCAAATTAGCGAGACAGAGATGATGGCATGGACGCAGCAACAAGATCTTTTTCAAAAGTTGGGTCTCGAAGTGGAACAACTTGACCAGCAGGTATTGGTGGTTCGCAGTGTTCCCGATGTGTTAGTAAATTCCGATGTCTCTCAATTGGTTAGAGACGTCTTGTCGGATTTGGTAACAACGAATCATAGCAACCGAATAGAGGAGACAATGCACGAAGTGCTCTCATCAATGGCTTGCCATGGTTCTGTGCGAGCTAATCGGCTTCTTTCGATCGCCGAAATGAACGCTTTATTGCGTGATATGGAAGCAACGGAGAGAAGTGGTCAATGTAATCATGGTCGACCGACTTGGGTACAAATGTCGATCGCCCAACTCGATGGTTGGTTTAAACGCGGTCAATAATGAAGCAGCAACTTTCTTTAGCGCCAGAGCAAATACCGCTTGTTTGTATTATGGGGCCAACCGCGACCGGTAAAACCGATGCGGCGGCGCAATTGTATGAAAATATCGACGCTGAAATTATCAGCGTCGATTCATCGCTAGTGTATGAAGGCATGAATATCGGTACTGCCAAACCGAATGACGATTTTTTATCGGTTTATCCGCATCATCTTGTTGATATCCGTCACCCGAATGATACTTACTCTGTTGCTGAGTTTTTTGACGACTGTCGTAGCTTGATACAGGATATCAGTCAACGTGGAAAGTTACCTATTTTAGCAGGTGGAACCATGTTTTATTTTGCAGCATTAGAACAGGGTTTGAGCCAGCTACCAAAAGCCGATGAACAGCTCCGAACGCAAATTAGTAATGAGGCCAATAATTTGGGTTGGCCAGCGTTGCACGAGCGTTTGTCGGTGCTTGACCCTAAAAGTGCCAGTCGTATCGACGAGATGGACGCGCAGCGAATTCAGCGAGCTCTTGAAATTGTGTTAGCCGAAGGCAAACCGGTTGCCGACTACAATATTAATCGTAAACTTCCGCCGCCTAATCCGATAATTAAAATTGGCCTTTCCTTTTCAGATCGAAGCGTGTTGCATGAACGTATCAGCCGCCGATTCGACATCATGCTAGAGCAGGGATTAGAGGCTGAGGTTGGTGAATTACTTAACAATGGAGTCAGCCAAGATGCTCCGTCGTTGAGAATGATTGGTTATCGACAGATGCTTGAATACTTGAGAGGCGAGATCGATCATAAGCGAATGAGGGAAAAAGGCGTTGTTGCCACTCGTCAACTTGCCAAGCGTCAATTAACTTGGATGAGGAATCAGAATAATTTGATCTGGTGGGTGGACCACGGCTTAGAAACTAAGCAATTTCAAGCGCTTGTCGCGCTTGTGAGACAATATATATGACAAATTAGCATTAATTAATCAATTTAGTTTTACAAAGTAGCTTATAATCTGATGACTGTTCTGAAGGGGGACATCTTAAGTGCTTCGGGTAGAATATGCGTTTTTGGCGCTATAGCACTATATCAGAGAAGTCATATTACGATTTTAGTGGGTTTTTGCTAAGTAGGCTTACGCTGACGTCGTTTATAAATTGAAAGTAGAATTGTATTTCAATTTATTACGACCAAAGAATTTTGACCTAGGTCATTGAAAATTCACGTTTCAGAGCTACTATTTAGATAAGAATATTGTTCGCTAGGAGTGATTATCCTTAGTGTGGTTAATAAAACAGCCTCATATCGATAGTTTATGTTTTTTGGTTGCTCTGGCCCCCTCAGTAACGTCGATGGTTATTACCTTTCTTAGAACATTGGCATCGAGCTTATCGTATCGTTAGTGTTAATGGATGTATCTTGGCGGGTAAATAGCATTTGTAATATTAATTATGGTTGAAACAGATCGTCCGCACCAACCATCTGCTATGAATGCAGCTTTGGTCGATCTTATTTACCGCAGATTAGAATTAAAAAGAGAATAAGAAAAAATGGCACAGAATAAAGGAACAGCGTTACAAGACCCGTTCTTAAACGCGCTCAGAAAGGAAAGAATTCCTGTTTCGATCTATTTAGTTAATGGTATTAAACTGCAAGGTCAAGTCGAGTCATTTGATCAATTCGTAATTGTCTTACGCAATACGGTTAATCAAATGATTTATAAGCACGCCGTTTCAACGGTAGTACCTTCTAAGGCGGTTCGAATAGATTTTGACGAAGCGGAATAACTTTCCTTAACTATTAGATTCTTTCTGCGTTAATGCGAGAGAATTTTTAATCTATATAATTAATAGGATTGTATAACGAAGTGTGCGGTTTCGTTTTTGTAACCGCGTATTTGCTACTGAGTAGAAAACTACTTGAGACATCGTGCGTCGGTATAAAAACGTGCGTTGAATTTGTAATGATATTGTACTGTGTTCGAAGTCGCAGAGGCTAAAGCCCAACCTAATGCGTTGATTATTTATCAGCGCGACACATCGCAAGAAGATCAAGAAATTCTTGAAGAAATTCAATTGCTTTCGGCGTCTGCAGGGGCGGTCGTGGTCGAGACCTTAACGGCATTTAGGCGGTCGCCCGACGCATCTACCTTCATAGGAAAGGGAAAAGTGGATGAAGTTAAATCCATTGTTGAGGCGTCTGAAATTGATTTGGTAATTCTCAATCATTCTGTTAGCCCGATTCAGGAAAGAAACCTCGAACGTGCGCTTAAGGTTCGAGTATTGGATAGAACCGGATTAATTCTCGATATATTTGCTCAACGCGCAACCAGCCATGAAGGCAAACTTCAAGTTGAATTGGCCCAGCTTCAACACATATCAACGAGACTTGTACGGGGCTGGACTCATCTTGAGCGTCAAAAAGGGGGCATCGGTTTAAGGGGGCCCGGTGAGACTCAGTTGGAAACCGATCGGCGTCTGATAGGTCATCGTATTAAAGCGTTGAATAAACGCTTAGATGTTGTGTCTGCACAACGCCAATTGCGACGCAAGTCACGTGCCAAGGTGCCGGTACCGACGGTATCGCTGGTTGGGTATACTAATGCAGGAAAATCGAGCCTCTTCAATAATATCACCAACGCCAATGTCTACGCTGAAGACCAGCTTTTTGCGACACTCGATACCACAATGCGCCGGGTCGAACTTGCAGAGTTCGGTACCACGATTCTTTCTGACACGGTGGGATTTATTAGAGATTTGCCACATTCATTAGTAAAAGCGTTCCACTCAACACTCGAAGAGGTCAGTAACGCTAATCTTTTATTACACGTGGTTGACGTGGTAAGCCACTACCGAGAAGAATGCATTACCGAAGTAGGCAAAGTGTTGAAAGAAATTGATGCGTCCGACATTCCGACGATCATGGTTTTTAATAAAATTGATCTGAACGACACCCCTGTAAAAGTAAAACGCGATGATAAAGGCTTAGTAAACGTCGTTTGGCTGTCCGCTCATACCAGTGAAGGAGTGGATCTATTGCTAGATGCTATTGCTGAGCATTTGTCATTACTGCATACCCGCTGCAGAATCAGCTTGCCAGCCAGCAATGGCAAACTCAGAGCAGCGCTCTATCAAAAGAGTGTGGTGAAAATGGAAAGTATCAATGACGATGGCTCGTTTGAACTAGAACTCGATTTATCGCCTGCTGATCTGGGTTGGCTCAAGAAACAAGGTGACATTAATGCAATAAAGCGCTTATAGGGCTTGCTTGTAGTCACCTAAATCACTATATCTTTGTTAAACTTCGCTTGTATCGAATATTTAATACATCTCAATTCCTTTTTTGGAGAAAACACTCATGCCTTGGAATGAACCTGGCTCAGGTAACTCAGGAAACCGTGACCCTTGGGGTAACGGCAATAAGAACAAGGGCAATCAAAGCCCGGATATAGATCAGATTATCGACAACGTGCGTAAACGCTTTGGTGGCTCTGGTGGACAAAATGATAAGCCAAAAGGTGTTTTCTCGCCTTGGTTGCTAATTATTTTGGTTGCCTTTGTCTATTGGGTGACGCAGTCTGTTTATCAAGTAGATGAAGGCAATCAAAGTATTGAATTACGCTTTGGCAAGTTTAAGCAAACGGTTGGTGCTGGCTTGCAATTTATTGCATGGCCGCTCGAAGAGAAAATTATTATTGATACCCAACAAGTACGAACGGTTGAAGTCGGGTATCGTAATAATTCGCCCGAGCCGAAAGAAGCGTTGATGTTGACACGAGATCAAAATATCGTAGACGTGACGATGGCGGTTCAATACACCATTAAATCTATCGAGGACTTGGTCTTTAATGTCGGTGATATCTTTCAAAGGGGTGGTTTGGATCGAGTGGTTCGAAGTGCCACTGAAAGTGCGCTCAGGGAAGTGGTTGGTAGTACTCAAATGGATGATTTATTAACCACTGATCGACCAATTGTCGACTCGGAAACCAAAGAATTACTCCAGGATATTCTCAATCGTTATAAGACCGGCATTCAAGTTCAGTCGATCGAAATTCAAGACGCTAAGCCACCTGTTCAGGTTCGTGACGCGTTTGATGACGTTGTACGTGCCGACCAAGATAAGACTAAGCTAACCAACCAAGCCGAAGCCTATGCTAAAAAACTGGTGCCGAATGCGCGCGGTGAAGCAGCACGCATTTTGCAAGAAGCTGAGGCCTATAAAGCTAAGGTTGTTGCTGAGGCGACAGGTGAAGCAGAAAGGTTTAACAAAATTTTAGCTGAGTATCAAAAAGCGCCCGAAATCACTAAAAAACGTCTGTATATAGAGACCATGGAAGATGTGTTGGCCGATAGCAGTAAAGTATTGATTGATCAAAACGCCGGTGGTGGTAATAGTTTGATGTATCTGCCAATTGATAAAATTGTAGAAAATAATAGACGCAGCACCGCAGGGTCTACATCGGTACGTCGTGATGACGTTCTTCCGTCTGTTCAAAGCCGGGCAAATAATACCGTTAATACTCAATCGAGTACTAAACGAGGAGGTCGATAAATGAAATCGGATAAAATTTTGATGACGATCGTTTTTACCCTAGTGGGAGCCGTCGTTGTTTTTGCAAGTACCGTGTTCACCGTAAATGAATGGGAACGTGGTCTGAAATTTCAGTTTGGCGAGTTTTCTGGAGAAGAAATTCAACCGGGAATTAATTTTAAGATACCCATCGCAAATACGATCCAAACTTATGATGTGCGCATTCAGACCATGGATAGAGCACCAGAGCGTTTTATTACCGTAAACAAAGAAGAATTGCTGGTTGACAGCTTTGTAAAGTGGAAGATAAAAGATCTACAGATTTACTACAAAGCCGTGAAAAACCGAGCCAATGCCGAGAACCGTTTAGAGCAAAAAATCAATAATAGCCTCAAAGCGCAAATCGCCAAACGAACAATCAGTGATGTGGTTGCCGGTGATCGTGTGGAAATTATGAACGTTGTACAATCAGCAATTGTAGAAGAAGCGGTTTCAATTGGAGTAGAAGTGGTCGATGTACGATTAAAACGAGTTGACCTGGCAGATCAAATTCAATCGAACGTTTATGAGCGCATGCGTTCAGAGCGCCAGCGAATCGCGAATGAATATCGAGCAACTGGTAATGAAAAAGCCATCGAAATCAAAGCCAACGCTGATCGTACAAAGGTTGAGCTAGTCTCTGAAGCTGAAAAGAAAGCGCAGCTTACACGCGGTGATGCAGATGCGTCGGCAACCAAAATATACGCAGATGCATTTGGTAAAGATGAGAGGTTCTACGATTTTTATCGGAGCTTGGGAGCCTATAAAAACACCTTTAACTCATCCGGTGATCTTATTATTCTAGATCCTAATTCTGACTTCTTTAAACATTTCAATTCAGCAGCGCAATAGTGCGACAACTCCTTCAATATAGTAGACCGTCATAAATGACGGTCTACTATAGGTACGTTGCTTTTTTGTGCGGTCAGCTTACCAGTGATTGGCGCTCAAAATAGCAAGTATCTAAACGCTCGCTTTAGGTTTGGTATCAACTGACACAGAAATGTTGGCTCTTAAGCGTTTAATCACAGCGGACTTTTGCTAACTCGGGGCTGTACTAAAAAGCAGCTTCACGTATAATCCGCCCGTAATTAACGTGACTCTTTCCAAGAAGGCGATTCGCC
>CAYQVT010000088.1:0-13183 GCA_964420885.1 uncultured Gammaproteobacteria bacterium | reverse complement strand
ATGGATTCGGGTCTCTCATGGCCGCAACAACGCGACTAATCCCGGCGTCGATTAGCCCATCAGTACACGGTGGAGTTCTGCCTTGATGGCAACAAGGTTCGAGATTCACATATGCTGTTGCTCCCCGAGCATGAGAACCGGCTTGCTGCAGTGCTAAACGTTCGGCGTGTAATTCTCCGGCAAGGTGATGAAACCCTTCTCCGACGATGTTGCCGTCTTTCACAATAACGCAGCCGACCATTGGGTTTGGTTGAGTCGATCTTGAACCCTTGGCAGCCAACTCTAATACTCGTTGCATATACACACGATCGGAGCTGCTGTGCTCTGATTTAGCATTATCATGACGCGTGCTGGCTTGAATTCTACTCATTGAAACGATACTACACTATTGGTCTTAGCGTTTATGTGGTTTGCCATTACTAATATCGGCCTGCGCTTTTGCAACTTTTGTACGCCGACCACGCAACGTTTGTTGTTGCAAACGCTTGATTTCATCGCTAAACGCGTCGACATCTTGAAATGATCGGTACACCGAGGCAAAACGTACATACGCCACTTGGTCGATATCGCGCAATTCATTCATAACCAGTTCACCAACATCGAGTGAATTTACTTCGCGTTCGCCACTGGTTAAAAGACTGTGCTTGATTCGGTGCAGGATGTGTTCAATTTGATCAGAATCAACCGGTCTCTTTTCGAGCGCTCGTTCTAAGCCTCGAGCGAGTTTTTGTTCGTCGTAGCGTTCTCGGTCACCATTAGACTTAACAATAAACGGTAGCTTCAGGCTTGCTTGCTCAAGAGTACTAAAACGTTCACCGCAGGCCTCACATGAGCGCCGACGACGCACCGCATCACGATCTTCAGTCAAGCGCGAGTCAATCACCCGAGTATCGTCGTTCTGGCAAAATGGGCAGCGCATTTAGTGTAATTCACTCATAATGACCGAAATGGTACCAAGCCTAGTCGGAGTAGTCGTACACTGGATAGTTACGACAAAGCTCGACCACTTCAGACTTAACCCGGTTAGCAATCTGGACATCAAAGTTGCCATCTTGCTCGACCGAATCCATCACGTCTGCCATCCAATTCGCGAGAGTTTCCATCTCCGCCAAGCCAAAACCTCGGGTTGTTATTGCCGGGGTGCCAATACGTATTCCGCTTGTTACAAATGGGCTTTGTGGGTCACCTGGAACGCTGTTCTTATTAACGGTTATATTGGCCGCACCCAACGCCGCTTCCGCCGCTTTGCCGGTGATACCTTTTTCTACCAAACTGATTAAACTGAGGTGGTTATCCGTTCCTCCAGAGACCGGTGTGTAGCCACGAGCCTTCAATGCGGCCGCTAGCGCGCGCGAATTATCCAAGGTACGTTGCTGATACTGTTTAAATTCTGGTTGGAGGGCTTCTTTAAACGCCACGGCCTTTGAAGCAATTACGTGCATCAATGGTCCACCCTGGCAGCCTGGAAATACGCGTGAATTAAATGCTTTTTCAAGTTCAGGGTTGGCTTTTGCCATGATCACGCCGCCTCTAGGACCACGTAAAGTTTTGTGCGTAGTTGACGTACATACATCAGCGATTTGAATTGGGCTTGGGTATAAGCCGGTTGCGATTAGCCCTGCTACGTGGGCGATATCACACATCATCACCGCGCCAACTTTATCCGATATTTCTCGAAAACGTTGCCAGTCTACGACTCTAGAATAAGCGCTAAATCCGGCCACAATCATTTTAGGTTTGTGTTCTACCGCCAATGCTTCAACTTGGTCATAGTCTATCTCACCGGTAGCTTCAACCAAACCATATTGAACAGAATTATATAGACGACCGGAAAAATTAACTTTGGCTCCATGAGTTAAGTGACCACCGTGATCCAAACTCATCCCCAGAACCGTATCCCCAGGGTTCAAAACGGCTTGATAGACCGCGATATTGGCCGATGAGCCGGAGTGCGGCTGAACATTCGCATAATCTGCGCCAAGCAATTCTTTTAGGCGGGCGATGGCCAGGTCTTCAGCGACATCTACATAGGCACAACCACCGTAATACCGCTTGCCAGGATAACCTTCGGCATACTTATTAGTGAGTTTGGTGCCTTGAGCCTGCATCACAGCAGCACTTGCGTAGTTCTCTGACGCAATTAGCTCGATGTGTTCTTCTTGACGAGCGTTTTCGTCAACAATTGCACTCCATAGTTCGGGGTCGGTCTTAGCAATAGACTCACTTTGTTTGAACATGAGAGGAATTCTCCGGATATTTTTAACTTTGGTCTGATTCTTAAACCAACTGTTTTGCAATTTCGTGCAAGCAGGGTTTAAGGCATGTATGGATGTTCGGGTTGATCGGCGCCTTCTTTTTCGACAACTTCGATTATCAGATCTTCGGCTTTAGCACCCAGCGCAAGTACCGCTGGGCTGGCGACGAAGATAGACGAATAAGTACCAATCAGAACGCCAATAATTAGCGTCGCAGCAAAGCCATTAAGTGCATCACCACCGTAAAAATACAGCGCTATCAACACCAGTAATGTCGTCAAAGAGGTCAAAATTGTTCTCGGCAAGGTTTGATTGATAGAAACGTTCATGGTTTCTTCGGTATCAGTTTCACGAAGACGGCGAAAATTTTCCCGGATACGATCGAAAACCACGATAGTATCGTTTAACGAATAGCCAATTACCGCGAGTAACGCTGCGAGCACCGGCAAAGTAAATTCGAGTTGAATTAATGAAAACAAACCGACGGTGATCACAACATCGTGGGCTAAGGCCACAACCGAGCCTAGGGAAAATTTCCATTCAAAGCGAAACGCCACATAAATCATCACGCCTATTAGTGCATAAACTAACGCTAATATGCCTTTTTCAAATAATTCCTTGCCAAATGTTGGTCCAACGAATTCGACCGAGCGAACCTCACCGGAACCAACCGACGAGGCTGCGAGAATGGTTACCACATCATCACTAACCTTAGCATCGCTGTTCTCGGCTGATAAGGGAATGCGAACCAATACATCTTTATTACTGCCAAAGTGCTGAACCACGGCTTCAGGGTAACCATTCGATGCCAATGTTTCACGCATACCGAGCACCGAAACGTCCTCTTGATAGGCTAACTCAATCTTGGTGCCACCCGAAAAATCAATACCGTAGTTGAGACCTTTGGTCGCCAGTGAGTAGATACAAGTGACAATTAGGCCAATCGATAAGACTAGGGAAAGCTTGCGAAGACCAATAAAATTAATGGTCGTTTGTTTTTTAAATAGTTGCATAGATGACCTTCCTTACTCTATATCGACAATGAGTCTAGGCGGCGGCCGCCATAGAACAAGTTAACTAGTATTCGAGAGATAAAAATAGCGGTCACCATCGAGGTGGCGATGCCGATGCTTAGCGTAATTGCAAAACCTTGAATCGGGCCGGTACCGAAGTTAAATAATACTAGAGCTGCGATTAAGGTTGTGAGGTTTGCGTCGATAATGGTGGAGAAGGCATTGTCATACCCTCGATGAATCGACATTTGAGGGGCTGCGCCGGCCTTTATTTCCTCTCGTATTCGTTCAAAAATCAACACATTAGCATCCACCGCCATCCCCACGGTCAAGACCATTCCGGCCACACCTGGTAGCGTGAGTGTTGCTTGTAATAATGACAATACAGCGACGATTATGACGAGATTAAGCACCAGTGCAAAACTCGCCACCATGCCAAACACTCGATAAAAAACGATCATAAATAACAATACAAGTAAGAAGCCGTATAGGACAGAGGTAAATCCCTTCTTAATATTATCAGCTCCGAGACTTGGGCCTACGGTGCGCTCTTCTACAATAAATACCGGAGCGGCTAAGGAGCCTGCGCGTAACAATAAAGCAATATCCTGAGCTTCTTTTTGGCTATCAAGCCCCGTTATTTGAAAACGTTTTCCGAGCTGGTCCCGAATTACCGGCGCCGTTATCACTTCTTTTATCTCTTTGGTAACTAGTTTGGCATTACCCTGAGCGTCAATTTTGGTTTCTCCAAGTGTTTCGACATAGACGACTGCCATGCGATTGCCGATGTTGTCTCCAGTTACGTCCGAATTAATATTCGCGCCTTTGGAATCCAATGTAATTCCCACCGCTGGACGACCATTTTGGTCGATCGCAACACTGGCGTCGATAATATTATCACCAGAAAACAAAACTCGTTTCTGTAATAAAATAGGAGTCTCATCTCTAAAGAAAAAACGCTTAGAACTCGATGGCACACGCCCCGATACGGTCGATGCTGCATTGTCTTCATCTACTAAATGAACTTGAAGCGTCGCTGTTTTTCCTAAAATACCTTTTGCCACCGACGGATCTTTTACGCCAGGGAGTTGCACAACAATGCGATCCAGACCTTGTTGCTGAATAACGGGTTCAGAAACACCTAATTGGTCGATTCGATTTCGCAGGGCCAGCATATTCTTCTTCAATGCGGCCTTTTTAATTTCTGATACAGCCGCCTCTGTCAATTGCAGCGATAGAGTGAAGGAGCCATTGTCTTCTTCTGTTGTAGCAATGAGCTCTGGATTCGCCAACGCAACTTCGGCACGAGCCTGGTTTTGCAACTCCTCAGTTTTAAACCTTAGAAAAATGGCGCCGTTTTCCTGTCGATTAATACCAGTGTAGCGAATGCCCTCTTCTCTCAATAATTTTCGAATATCTTCGTAGTAGTTGTCATTTGCCTTTTTCTCGGCAGCGGCCATGTCTACCTGCATTAAAAAATGCACGCCACCACGTAGATCTAAGCCCAGATACATTGGCGCCCCACCCAGGTTTTCAAGCCAGCTCGGTGTGGTCGGCATATCGGCCGCAGCGACTGGATAGGCATTACCCAATTTGGCACGCAAAATATCACGTGCGCTATTCTGGTCTTCTTCGCTAGTTAGACGGGCACGAATTTTTCCATTCTCGAGGATGATTTGCTTTACCTCGATGTCAGCCGCGTCAAGCGCGCGTTTTGCCCGCTCTAGCACACTAGTATCGACCACCGCGTTACGCGCGCCGATAACTTGAACGCCGGGCTCAGCCTGATATAGATTTGGCGTTGCATAGATCACGCCAAAAGCGACAATCAGCACCATTAAGAGGTATTTCCAAGTGGGATTCTTATTCATAAGAGAAGTAAAACCCGCGGCTTAGACGGCGGGTTTGATTGATTTGGTTCTAGACAGTGCCCTTGGGCATCATCGCTTGGACGGACATACGCTGTACTTTAATCTCGATGCCCTTAGCAACTTCTACGGTTAAGAAATTATCGTCGACAACCGTAATCTTACCCAGCACGCCGCCCATAGTGACGATTTCGTCTCCCTTAGCGAGACCCTCGACCATATTCTTATGTTCCTTCTGACGCTTTTGCTGGGGACGAATTAGTAGGAAATAAAAGATCACAAACAATGCGATCATTGGCAAAAAACTCATAATACCACCCGCGCCACCGGCGCCACCAGTTTGCGCTACAGCATCAGAAATAAAGAAATTCAATACGTCGTTCATAGGGAGTTACCGTTTATATATATGCGTTATTTTGTCTGTTTTTAGGTAATTAGCTAAAAAGACCAAATCACCAAAAATTTTACGCGCGAATTATGCCACAGTTGGATCAGCTTGACCGCGCATCTCGAAGAATTTTCCTCTGAATTCAGAAAATTGTTCAGCCTCGATGGCATCTCTCATTTGCTGCATTAAATTCAAAAAGAAGTGCAAATTATGCACGGTGGCGAGTCTCGCACCCAAAATTTCGTTTGTCTTCAATAAGTGTTTTATATAGGAGCGCGAAAACTGTTTACAAGTGCTACATGTACATACTGGGTCGATTGGTCTGGTATCCATTTCGTATTTTGCATTTCGAATCTTCACCACCCCAGTTTCAGTGTACAACCAACCATTACGCGCATTTCGCGTTGGCAATACGCAATCAAACATGTCTATTCCATAGTGAACCGCGGTAACTAAGTTTTCTGGTGTTCCAACCCCCATCAAATAGCGAGGCGCATCATCGGGCATACTTGAAGTCAAATGCTTGAGAACTTTGTACATCTCCTCTTTCGGCTCTCCAACTGACAAACCGCCAATTGCGTACCCATCAAAACCGATTCTCTTTAATCCGGCTAATGACTCGTCACGCAAATGCTCGTACATGCCACCTTGAATGATGCCAAACAATGCCGATTTGCTGTCACCATGTGCCATTTTTGAACGTTGCGCCCAGCGCATTGACAACTCCATCGAGTCACGAGCTTGTTTCTCTGTGGCAGGGTATGGCGTACACTCATCAAAAATCATGACAATATCGGAACCAAGCTTGCGCTGAATCTCGATGGCTTCTTCGGGACCCAAAAATCTCTTACTACCATCGATCGGCGAGCGAAAAGTAACCCCTTTTTCTTCTATCTTTCGCAATTCGGCCAGTGACCATACCTGAAAGCCACCCGAGTCGGTCAGGATTGGCTTTTGCCACTGCATGAAGTCATGCAGGTCTCCGTGAGCCTGTATTACATCGGTACCGGGGCGCAGCATTAAATGGAAGGTATTGCCCAATACGATTTGTGCACCTACTTCCTCTAATTCGCTTGGGGTCACGGCTTTAACCGTGGCGGAGGTTCCGACTGGCATAAATATAGGTGTCTGTATTTCACCACGCTGGAAAGAAAGCCTGGCTCTACGAGCAGCACCATCGGTATTAAAAAGATCGAATTTCATAGCTAATTAAGTTTTTTAGGCAACCTTACGGTGATGCCGTCAACACAGCAAGATTTAGAGTGACCCTGGTCGCTGATGATCCACTAACAGCTCTATAGCTTCGACATAACCTAATTTTCCATGTCCAGAGATTTGAGCGATACAGACATCTTTGACCATTGATACTTGCCTAAAGGGTTCACGCGAATGAATATCAGAGATATGTACTTCGACCGTTGGCACCTGACAACCTGAAATCGCATCTCTCAAAGCGATGGAATAATGCGTCAAGCCGCCAGGGTTAATGACCACGCCTTGAGCAGACTTACGGTAAGCGTGTAAATAATCAATGATTTGGCCTTCATGATTGGATTGATAGAAGTGTAATTGATGACCGGTGCTGGCATCATGATTACAAATCCAGTTATTTATGTCGGCAAGCGATTCGTTCCCGTAGACCTCAGGTTCTCGCTCTCCTAGTAAATTAAGATTGGGCCCATTGACGATTAATATTTTCATGACACTGCCTGAAGGCTTTCAACGATATCTTGCGACGTGACGTCGGTCGAGACAATGCCATTACCAATGTCGTTGATCAAAATAAAATTCAGTGTACCGTTAATATTTTTTTTATCGTGAGCCACTACTTCTAAGATTTTTTCTGGAGCTACAGGGCCCAATGCGGGTAATTCAAAACGATGTAATAATGTCTGAGCACGATCAAATTGAGCGTCAGTAATCAAACCTTTTCGATGCGAAATAAAGTTAGCGCACTTCATACCGTACAAAACGGCTTCACCATGATAAAGCCCTCCATAGGCTTGAATGGTTTCAAATGCGTGACCAATCGTATGCCCATAATTCAGTAAACGCCGCTCACCATTTTCAAACTGATCATTCGACACTATTTGCGCCTTAATATTGCAACTCTTAGCAATGATTTCGCTCAATAATACTTCGTCGTTAAGGCCAACTAAATCATCGTAACCCGCCTCTATACTTTCGAAAATCGATTTGTCTCGAATAAACCCATATTTGATGGCCTCTGCAAGAGATGACACTACATTTCGTCGTGGCAAAGTTTGTAAGAAACCAGGGTCGACTAGTACCGCTTTGGGTTGATAGATGGCCCCGACCAAGTTCTTACCAGCCGTAAGGTTAACTGCAGTCTTACCTCCTATCGCCGAATCAATCATTGCCAGCAGCGTAGTGGGCAATTGAATAAATGGAATACCCCTCATATAGGTTGCTGCAACAAAACCGCCTAAGTCACCAACCACACCCCCGCCCAGGGCTAACAAAATTGATGACCGGTCACAACCAACTTCGACCATTTGAGTCCATACTTGTTCGGCAAATCTAATATTTTTGGCCGACTCGTCTCCGGGAACGACAATGGTGTTAATTTTGTAGCCGGATTTTTTTAGTTGATCGATCACCGGCTGGTAAAGGTCGAGTATGGATTGTTGTGTCAACACAAGCCATTGCTGACCGTTATTCCACGGATCTAATATATCGCCCAGGTGATTGCGCAGCCCGTTACCGACACTGATATCATAGGAATGTTCCGCTAATTCGAGGGGAACGACTTGAGAAATTGAGGAGTTCATCTAAAGAATTTGGCTGGGTGCAGGTTTGCACGCGTAAATGCATTCTGACATCAGATTGCGAAACGAAAAGGTGATTCTATTTTATCGTTTTCTCTAGGTCTCTTACCAGTGCATTCATATCAACATGGGCAACAATATTGCCTCCCATCCAAATTTCAACCGAATACACGGCTTGAGCGACTAACATTTGGATTCCATTGACGACCGAAGCACCCTGAATTTTTGCTTCCTTCAAAAACGAGGTTTCCAATGGATTGTAAATCAAGTCAAATGCTAAGGTGTTTTCGGTAAAAAAATTCGATGGTAAAGGAGACTCACCAACATTTGGAGCCATCCCGACTGACGTTGTATTAATCACGCAATCAAGGTCTTTTGAATTCTCAGCCAAACTCTCAGCCGATACGATTTCAACACTGATCGATTCATTGACGCTCAGTATCGTAGCTTTCAATTCTTCTGCACGTTCGGCAGTACGATTAACAATGTAGATTTTTGCGGCTTCGCCTTCGGCCAAAACGGCACCGACAGCTTGAGCGCTTCCTCCCGCACCAAGAATTGCGAATTGATTGGCTTCAATATCCACGTTGTTCTGCCGTAATGAATAGCCAAACCCTAGCAGATCGGTATTGTAGCCGATCAGCTTATTGCTAACTCTATTAACACAGTTCACTGCATTCAACAGTTTGGCTTTACTGTCTACTTCATCAAGTAAATCAATTACGTTAGATTTATGAGGAATAGTCACGTTTACACCATCGAAACCACCCACACGAAACCCTGAAAAGAAGCTCTTAAGCCGTTCCTTTGGCAACTCAACGGTTCGATATGAGGCATCATCAATTTCCAACTGACGATAAATCGCTTTATGCAACGCTGGGCTCATACTATGGCCTAACGGTTCCCCTAATAACGCAAATCTTTTCAAATCATACCCTGTCGTTTTAACACAAAACCGATATTAAAGTACCAATCATCAACTCTATACTAATTATTAAACCGTTAATAAATAAGGTATTAATAGACCTCCACCTAACAGCTGAACGTTTAAAACTTATGCTGCTCGTCTTGATCGTACCGCATTTGCAAGGTTTCGGCAAAGTTCTTCCGTTTCAGCCCAACCAATGCAGCCGTCAGTGATACTTTGTCCGTAAATCAGAGTTTCGCCTTCAATAACTTTCTGAGCACCTTCAATCAAATGTGATTCAATCATCACACCGAAAATTCGTCGCTCACCCGAGGCGATTTGCATACACACATCATCGCTCACCTCGCGCTGCCTCGAGGGTGTCTTAAAACTATTAGCATGACTGAAGTCAATCATAATATTTGTACGCAGGCCGGCTTTGATCAACATTTGCGCAGACTCTTCGACGTGCGCAGCTGAATAATTAGGTTCATTATTGCCACCACGTAAAATAATATGGGTATATTCATTGCCAGTGCTGTTAACGATCGCGGTACGACCTTCTTTAGTCACTGACAGAAAGTGATGGGGGTTGCTGGCTGCACCAATCGCGTCGACCGCGATTTTTAAATTCCCGTTGGTGCCATTTTTAAAACCAACTGGGCAAGATAAGCCTGACGCCAACTCACGATGACACTGACTCTCTGTGGTTCGCGCACCAATTGCCCCCCAGGAGACAATATCGCCGGTGTATTGAGGAGTAATTAGATCTAAATACTCGCAACCCGCGGGCACACCCAAATCATTGATCGACAGCAACAAGTTACGAGCAA
Source organism: uncultured Gammaproteobacteria bacterium (assembly GCA_964420885.1). Lineage (GTDB taxonomy): Bacteria > Pseudomonadota > Gammaproteobacteria > Arenicellales > Arenicellaceae > Arenicella. The sequence goes on along the minus strand of CAYQVT010000088.1, from coordinate 3,130 downwards.
TACCGATACCTTTATTGACACTGAAGGTGTTATCCAAGTCAGGGTCATTTATTAAGCCTTTCCAGCCTACCGTCGTGCGAGGTTTTTCAAAATACACGCGCATGACAATTACCAAATCATTTCGCAACTCATTTTTTAAAGCAGCTAAACGCTGGGCATAATCAAGCGCTGAATCGGGGTCATGTATTGAGCACGGCCCAACTATCACCACTAAGCGATCATCGTCACCAGCCATGATAGTCTGAATTTCATCTCGTGCCTTAGAGGTTGTGGCCGCGGCAATTTCTGTTAGTGGAAATTGTTCATGTATTTGTGATGGCGCGATCAGTTCTTTGGTCGCGGCAATGCGCAGATCATCGGTTTGCTTCATACTTCTCTTCTTTTACTTTTGCGCGTTGTAGCGCATCTTAGTTTGCGCAGTTTGCGCTTATGGTTAAGTCAGCGGGTGCCAAAGTGTCAATCGCTTACCAACACCTTATATAACAGGCAAATAGACACGATAAGGCCATGCGGCTAATATAACATGGCATTGATCGATCACGTTGGCAAAACTAGAGTTCTACAGCAATTTTATCTTGTTCAAGCTGTCATAAATGACCAACAATGCTATGAGATACTCATGCGTTACGATTAGCGAAAACCAGCGGTCTAACATTGAGTACCGTTTAATCAAATTGATTCCAACAAATTTTCTCGAGCAGGCCCATATACGGATGAGTAATCTAGATCAGTCACTATTTCTACATGCTGAACTTAGTCTTCTAAGCTTTAACGAGCGAGTGCTGAATATGGCACTTGACCAAAATACGCCTCTGCTCGAACGCTTAAAGTTCTTATGTATTTTCAGCGCCAATATGGACGAATTCTTTGAAATCCGGGTGTCGGGCCTCAAAGCTAAGGCAGATAGCGTGGTTTCAGGCGAGAGCTTTGATGGATTGTCACCACAATCTGCGCTCGACGAAATAAGCGCAAAAGCGCATGCTCTGGTTCAATTGCAATACCAAACTCTGAATCAAAAACTGCTTCCTGAGTTGGCTGACCACGGAATCCATTTTCTACGTCGCGACGAGTGGACTGAGGAACAAAGTAAGTGGCTTAAGAACTACTTCAAACGAGAAGTTTTGCCTATCCTCACTCCTATTAGACTGGATCCTGCCCACCCGTTTCCCCTGACAATTAACAAAGGACTAAGCATCGTAGTCGACCTACACGACCCAGACCGAGACGATAAGCACAACATCGCCGTGGTACCTGCGCCGCGCGCACTGCCTCGATTCGTTCGTTTGCCAGAGGAACTCTGTAGTAGCGAATACGAATATGTCTTTTTATCTTCAATCATCCATGCCAACATCAAACGCTTGTTCGCGAATGTAAAAGTGCTAGGGTGTCATCAATTTCGAATTACCCGAAACAGCGACCTCTACGTAGATTTAGAGGAAGTCGAGGACCTCGCCCGAACCCTTGAAGGGGAATTGCCATCACGCTTATATGGTGAAGCAATTCGTCTCGAGGTATCCGAAGATACCCCAAAGCGGATACTAGAGTTTTTAAAGGCCCGTTTTCAAATAGACGACTCATTTATTTATCATGTTGATGGCCCGGTTAACCTAAATCGTTTGATTGGCTTACCAGAAATGGTGAATCGGCCTCAAATCAAATATCCCGTGTTTACACCATCGACGCCTGATCATTTGAGCCTCCAAGCAAATTTGTTTGAAACCATAAACAATGGCGACATATTGTTACACCACCCTTTTCAATCGTTCGCTCCAGTGGTTGATTTTCTGCGTCAAGCCGCCGTCGACCCGGATGTGCTGGTCATTAAACAGACTTTATACCGCACAGGGTCTGAGTCGGTAATGGTTGAGCATTTAGCCAGTGCCGCTCGCGCAGGGAAGGAAGTCACCGTAATTATTGAATTGATGGCGAGGTTTGACGAGGAAAACAACCTAAGTACCGCGCAAAAATTACAGTCTGCCGGTGCCCACGTGGTGTACGGCATGGTGGGTAAAAAAACCCACGCGAAAATGCTGATGATCGTGCGCCGAGAAAGCAAGAAGCTTCGGCGCTATGTTCATTTGGGAACTGGTAACTACCACCAAGCAAACACACGGGTGTACACCGATTATGGCTTGTTAACTAATAACAAGGAAATCACTCATGATGTACATGAAATATTCATGCAATTAACCACACAGGGCCCCAATCCAGAACTTGCTCGGCTTTTTCAATCGCCCTATGGCATCAGCGATATGTTTATCGACAAGGTACATAGGGAAATAAGTAATGCGGCACAGGGTATGCCTGCCCACATCATTGCCAAAGTAAATGGCTTATCGAGCCCTGGAATTATCAACGCCCTGTATCAGGCATCTCAAGCCAACGTCAAAATCGACCTGATCGTCAGAGGCATATGTTGTTTGCGCCCAGGTGTTGAGGGTTTATCTGACAACATTAGAGTCAGATCTGTAGTCGGGCGTTTTTTGGAACACGCCAGAGTATTTTACTTTGAAAACAGTGATGGCGAGAGTGAACTTTTTCTATCGAGCGCCGACCTGATGCCTCGTAACTTACGAAATAGAATCGAGCAATGCACACCGATTCTTGATCAAGAGCTAAAGGCGAATATTCTTGCTAACCTCAATATCTACCTCGAAGACGATTGCAATACCTGGTTAATGCAAGCCGACGGTCAATACGTACAGGTGATTAAACACGACGAAGCTAGCGATGCCATAAATGCTCACAAGGTGTTATTGGATCAGTACTCAGAGGAATACTAGAATCCGGATTAATGACAACTCAACTTTACACCGATGCTTTTCAACCAAGCCTGTTCCTGCTTCAAATCGGCCTTGGTCAACGGATGTTCATCAAGCCAGCCCTCACTAAAGGTTAGCTCCAAGCGCTGACCGTCTGCGTGAGCTATCACATCACTTGACAATGTTGAACCTCGCCCGCGATGCAGTAACACCGCAATACGAAGTAACACCGCAACTCTCTTAGCCGGCGTAACGAGGGTTGATGGTAAAGATTCAAAGACACCCAACGGAAACTTTCGCCGATGCCCAGAAATTAGCGCCGCCAACAGTAATTGATCACGCCTAGCGAACCCCGCTAAGTCAGCGTT
>CAYQVT010000087.1:0-13205 GCA_964420885.1 uncultured Gammaproteobacteria bacterium | reverse complement strand
TTTACCTGGACAAGCACCTCGTCAGCGGCCGGGTGTGGAACTGGGACGTCGTCGCGGACGTCCAACATTTCATAGCCACCGTGGCCGGTTAATAATACAGCCTGCATTGTTGCGGGAATGGGGCGCATCGATTCTACAGTTCGAGTCATGACAACAAGCCCCCCTCTAAAGGCATGGTGGTTAATAGTTCATAACCGTCTTCGGTTACCAGTATTTGCTCTTCTAATTTGACGCCATCGTCTTCGCCCACCGCACCCATATAACTTTCGACGCAAATCACCATACCTGCTTTCAATTCATTGTCGAACTCAATTGCTTGGCGAAAACCCTGATGAAGATGTGGATACTCGTCACACATGCCGACGCCGTGTATCACACATGGGTATGATTGCTCACGAAACTCTTCTGGTATGGAATAAGCGTTCTGTTGAATACTTGAAAAGCTGACCCCGTGCTTTATCAGGCCGAGGTTATAGTTGACTTCATCGGCGCATAGGCGATACAGCTCTTTTTGCCTTGCAGTGGGCTTGGCTGGCCCACAGTGAAAGGTTCTTGAGAGATCTGCGCAATAGCCAAAAGGGCCGACCATATCGGTATCAAAACCGACCAAATCTCCCGACTCTATTTTGCGATCGGTAGCTTCTTGTAACCATGGATTTATTCTTGGGCCAGAAGCAAGCATGCGCCCTTCATGCCAATCTCCATCGTTAGCCAAATTTGTATAATTGATGATTCCCCATAGCTGTTGTTCCGTGACGCCGGGCTTTAAGGCTTTTTTCATCATAGCCGCACCATGCTCGGCAACCGCGATCGACCACTTTATACAATTAATTTCATCGATATTTTTAATTATTCTAGCTTCTTCAACGATCAGCACTCCGTCGACAACGTCGATACCTCGCTTTTCTAATGCCTGAACAACGCTAGGATTGATATATTCCAAAGCAACGCGTTTATGCTGGCAGCCGCTGTCTATTAAGTAGCGTTCGATATCGATGGCCAGGCGTTCTGCGTAGTCGCGTAAATTGGTTCCCCCATAAAAATGTGACAATGGCTGCCCTAAGCCTAAGTTACGTTTCTCGATATTAGGGTCTAGACCATTGTGTACTAAATAGGGCCCGTCAAGAGACATGAACAAATAGGTGCTCGGAACGTGCATGCTGAAAATGCTGTAGCTTCTAAAATTAACCGCATAACGCATACTCAAAGGGCTAACCATGACCAATACATCAACTTCTCTACGACGCATTTGTTCTTTGATCCGGCCGGAACGATAATCGTGCAATCGCGTCATATCGATCTCAGGAGCTTCTCGAAACTGTGTAAGATCGCTCCAATGATCTTCAATAATCAGACGATTGGGCGCGAGGTAATTCATGAAGATGGCTCTCGAAGAGAAAGACCCACCTTATCTTCCAATAGCTTAACAATTTTCAAGTGCGGCTGGTCGAACCCATATTGTTGAGTAGCGTCACTATAATGATGAAATACTGTATCAGCGAGACTCAGCGGCACCTCTAGATGCACACCAAGCTCGGTGACCAAACGCATGTCCTTTTTCGCCAAGCCTAGCGTGAACGAATGGTCGTAACTACCATCTAACACTTTTGGGATATACTCATCTACCACATAGCTTTGGGCACAGCTTGTTCGCAAAACCGAATGCAGTGTGCCTAAATTCAAGTCAGCCTTAGCGCCCAACATAAGTGCTTCGCCTATCCCTTGGGCAACTAAATAATTTAGGTGCAATTGGCAAAGCTTAGTGACATAGCCGGCACCCGATGGTCCCATACTGACGACCTTTGCGGTAAACGACGCGAGCAGTTCGGTATATCGGCTTAATTGATTTTGATCAGCGCCAACTAGCATCGTTAGAGTGCCCGCCGCTGCACCGTCACTTCCGCCAGTGACGGGAGCATCGATCAAGCAGAGCGATTCTCGAGCATGGTTTTGCAAGCGCTGCCATTCAGACAGTTCATTGGTGCTTGTTTCAAACCAAACCGCGCCATCTGGCAAATTATCAAGCAGACCATCTTGTCCTAAGGCAATTAAATTAATCTCTTTTGAGCTTGGTAACGAGGTGAATACTAATTCCACGTTTTGAGCCAGCTGAGCGAGGTTATCAGCTGTTGTAGCACCCAAACTCAGAAAACGACTTACCACGCTTGGATCAAGATCGAGCACAGTGAATTCATGGCCATGACTCTGGCAATACTTAAGCAAATTCGCGGCCATACCTGACCCCATATTGCCGAGGCCTATAAACCCTATTTTCATATCCTCTCCTTAATCGACCAAGCCGTCAGCTCGCGCCATTTCACGTTCGGCGTGAATGGGAAGGTAACGTCCGTAAAATGCTTTTGCATGGTGCGGACGGTTTACCAAGTACGGATTGGTCACATAAGTCGGCAATGCAATGATTCTAGCGCGCGGCCCTTTAGTCGGTGTGACACGGTGCATCGAATATCTCCCCTTGAACAATTGCAAATCACCTGTTTTTAGACTCAATACGTTGACTTTATTACGCTCGCCTTTCAGTACACGCTTTACATCATCAAAGTTTTCATGTTTGGGCGACCGAATGTTAGGACAATATTCGAAATCACCACCCTGCTCGGCCTCTTGAACGAGAATGCTGACAGTGAAATCATTGCCGTCGAAGTGCCAAGGGAAATAATCACCGTCATTCATAACACTATAAGGGTTACGACCCAGTGGGTCTGCCCAGCGATAAATTGATCCTACGTTCAAGCAATCCGCAAAAAAAAGCACCATCACATCGCTGTCATAGATTTTCCTTAATAGGGAATCGACTTCTAGTAAGTCGGAGTTAATAAACGACGAAGTGCGAGTTTGGAAAAACCGTTTCGGGTGATCTTTGGGCAAGCTTTCGTCATCCGCTAAGAGATATGGATTTATCCGATCGTCGGCAGGTCGCGCTACAGCACTTAAACGAGCCGCTTCTGCACTCATTTTTTCGATTGCGTCAGAGTGAATAAAGTTAGGGATATGACTGCAGCCAACCGACTCTAGATCTGAACGACATTGTTCTACCAATTCTCGCCGTTTTGGGCTTTGTAAATCGTGAATTGGAAAATGCTGCAAATCAATAAAATCTTCCAACCTAATTTCGGCTGCCGAAAAGGCCGTCGGGCCAGATCCGATACCATTCATCTGAAATTTTGCTTGAGTTTGATTTAGCGAATTCATTGTATCTTCCTAAAAATTCTAATGGTCTAGTCTTGATACCCAGGAGCGACCCGGGCACATAAACGCTTGAGCGCAGGCCATTCGTATTGCCCAGGTGGAAAGGCTTCATACTGCTTCGATGCCGTGGCCCATAGTTCGTCCGGACCGTTGACCAGTGGCAATCCAGACGCCGACGCTTGAATCGCAACTTCACACATTCGAATCAGGTAGTACATATTCATAAAACACTCTCCTGCGGTACCGCCAACCGTAAGAAAACCGTGATTGCGCATCACTAAACATGAATTCCCTAGCAGCCGATCGGCAATACGATGCCGTTCATCGGGGTCGACCGATAACCCTTCCCAGTCATGGTAGGCAACCTTGCCGTACAGCATGGATGAATCTTGGACCAAAAAGGGTATCTCCTTAAACGCCGTGGCGGCAATCGCTGAGGCCGGATGAGCATGAAACACAAATTTGCTGTCCGGGTGATTCAGATGGACCGCGCTGTGAATGATAAAACCTGCGGTATTAACATCGGGGGGTCCATCGATCACATTTCCTTCTTCATCAACAGTAATCAAACTGGATGCGGTAACCTCACTATAATGATGGCCAAAGTGGTGCATATAGAAATGGTGATCGCTGCCAGGCACTCGTGCAGTGATGTGATTCCAGACAGTATCATCCCAACCAAAATGCGAGGTTAGGCGAAACATCGCGGCCAAATCGTTGCGAACTTCTCGCTGTTGTTGTTCTATGGTTGCATCATTACTCATACTTTTTCTCCACGTTCTCTGGTCTAAGTGGTGTTAACCCGTCTCACGCTTGTATATAGGAAAAGGCTCTTCGCCCTTTTCAATTCGTTTAATGTTGTTCGCTATCACTTCGCAGGCTAACCTTGGGTAGGTACTGCCTGACATATGAGGAGTTATGTAGACGTTTTCCCTCCCCCATAAATCTGACTCCTCTGGCAACGGCTCTTGGGCAAAGGTATCGAGTGCTGCATTGGCTATGTGTCCGGCGTCTAATAAGTTAATTAAGGCTTGATCGTCAACCACTTCACCACGACTGATATTAATAAAGCTCGAACCACTTGGGAGTTGCGAGAGCAATTGATAATTTAAAAGGTGGCGAGTAGATGATTTTAATGGCAAGCAATTTACCAAGACTTCGGTTGATGCCAAGATATCGGCTAGTCCCTCGGCGCCGTGAAAACAGCGTACGTTTTTTAACTCCTTGCGACCTCGACTCCAACTTTGTGCCACAAAGCCATTCAACGCAAATCGTTCCGCAACCACACTGCCTATGATTCCAGCACCCAATACTGAAACTCTATATTCGTTTGATAAGGGAGTCATGTGTCTCTGCCAATGCTTCGAGCTCGCCTGATGACGATAGCCTTCGTAATTGCGTTGAAAATGCATCGCCCAATACAGAGCATACTGAGACATCTCATCCCCAACGGAAGGATCCACCAACCGAACTATGGGTACATCGGGTAACTCTTTTTCGCCATCAATATGATCCATTCCGGCGCCCAACGCTAAGATGGCTCGCAAATTTGGGTAGTTGAGTAAATCTCCGTGAGGGTGGTCCCAGACTTCCGCAAATTTAATGTCGTTAGCGTTGACGATATTCGGGTAAATTTGCACCTCCATGTTTGGTAAATAAGCCTTCAATGCATCGGCCCAAGGCTGGTTTTCACCTGTATGATTGTTGAGTAAAATCGTCATATATACATCTACTAAATCTAAGATCTCGGGTATAAAGTTTCGGTGTTACCATCAACACCGATAATTTTCCCAGACACATGTCTACCGTAGTTCGAGCACAAGAAACAAATCATATCGGCGATTTCCTGTGGGTCAACGTAGCACTGCATTGAGGTTCCGATCGCGTACAAGCAATGAACCTCTTCTGGATCAATATTGTCCGTTTGAGCATGTGCGGCTATTATTCTTTCCATACGATCACCATTAACATTACCAGGCACAATCCCATTCACACGAATATTGCTCGGCCCGAGCTCCATCGCCTATGTTTGAGTAAAACCAGTCACCGCCCATTTTGCCGCGACATATGCACTTCTATTTGGGTCACCTAAAATACTCGCCGCCGAGATTAAATTTATAATGACGCCCCTTGCCTTCGCTTTAAACAGTGGTACCGCTCGACGCACGCAATAAAACTGAGCGTCTATGCCAACACTCATGCATGATCGCCATTCCTGGTCACTTATCTCTTCGACAGCTTTTGTCGGGCCAGACACTCCGGCATTATTAATCAAGATATCTAAACCATTGGGCGATATTTGATTGAAGACTTGATCCAGTTGCTTGGAACTTGAAACATCACATGCGAAGGTTTCAACTCCATCAGGTAAGGTGGCAAGCGCATTTTCATCAATATCACAGGTGAGTACCTTGGCACCAAGCCGATGCATACTCACGACGGTGGCACGCCCCATTCCAGCGCCACCGCCAGTCACAAACACTCGTTGATCGTCTAACGAAATGGCCATTAAAGTCGCTCTCCTTCAGAGAATTTTGAATATCCCTATCCTAAACACCAATTCTACTAGAGTAAAACGAAATTAAATGGTGGATAGTATCGATTTTTTCGATTTAACCTTTCTAGTGGTTTGGACTGATTGACTGTAAACCAATCACACCAATTACAATAAGAGCGATAAAAAACAACTTAAGAAAGGTTATTTGTTCATGGAAAAAGAACACGCCAATCAAACTGATCAAGGCGATCCCTACACCCGACCAAATGGCGTAAACAATACTGATATCCAATGTCCTAACACTGAGGGACAACACGTACATTGCAGCAACAAAGCAGGCGATACACAGAGCCGACCATGTTATTTCGCTAAACCCATTGGATAGTTTCAAACACGTGGTTCCAATCACTTCAAAAACAATACCGATAAATAAATAAGTCCAAGCGTTCATGAAATCAGCGAGCTCAATAGTTAAGTGTTGAAAAATTCATTTAAGTGCTATTTAATATCGAAATTATTGAAACAAATATTTTTTGGTAATGCAATGAACATTGAAAACATTCGTGCATATCTGGAGGTTGCATCATCGGGTAGCTTTCAACAAGCTGCTGAAAACTTAAGCATTACTCAATCGGCTATGAGTGCACGTATCAAAGGCTTGGAGGATTTATTAAATAGGCAACTATTTAACCGTAAACGTAATGGCGCAACGCTGACATCCGGCGGTCAGTCATTTTATAAACATGCTTTGACCATTGTTCAAACTTGGGAACTTGCTAGACAAGAAACTGCTCTTTCAGATGGCCTAAACTCCATCGTTGGCCTTGGCGTACAATTAAACCATTGGAAGAGTATTGCGGCGCCGTGGCTGCAATGGATGAATGGCAATGCAGGGGATGTCGCTACGCAGATTCATTCGGATTATTCGGGACGATTAATGGCAATGCTTAGAGATGGGTTAATTAATGTTGCCGTATTATACGAGCCGCAAAGGAATCCAGATGTGGTTATTGAAGAGTTTGCGAGAGAAGACATCGTTCTCGTGAGCAGCGTGCCTAGAACGGTTCAACGAATGCCAATCGAGGGTTATGTCTATGTAGATTGGGGGCATCGCTTCAGACTGGAACACACCGCCGCCTATCCAAACAACCCTACTCACCAAATGACGGTTGGCATGGCATCGGTCGGCCTAGGCCAAATTATCGAACAAGGTGGGTCGGCTTATTTGCTTGAAAGTGAAGTCCAACATTACGTCGACGACGGAACACTTTACTTGGTCGAGGATGCTAAGACGTTTACCCTAACAACCTATTTGGCCTATTTTAGAGACGCCCCAGAAAACCCAGCGGTTCGACAAGCCCTACAAGGCCTGAATTATGTTAGGAAATAGATTTATTGAAGTCCTAAGGACATTGCTTGGTCATAAACCCTTACCACCGAGCACTAAACTATGAAAATTACCGCATTAAGAACCGAACGAGTCAATGTACCTCTAGAAACGCCTATTTTTACAGCTATTCATGCAATCGAGTCCGTCGGCTGCGTGTTGCTTATTCTCGAAACCGACCAAGGCCTTCAAGGCGAGTCCTACGTATTCACAATTAATGCGGTTCGATTAAATGCATTTGACGAAATGATCAAGGGTTTCGCCCATCAAGTTGTCGACAAAGACCCGCACTACGTGGGTCAAATTTGGCACAACATCTGGAACGAGATTAATCCTACTGGTCACAAAGGCGTTACTATATCGGCACTGTCGGCAATCGACACGGCGTGTTGGGACCTAATCGGTAAAGCCGCTAATAAGCCTCTGCATCAGCTCTTTGGCGCTTGTCGCGACCGCATCAAAACCTACGCCAGTGGCGGATTGTGGTTGTCGCAAACAGAGCAAGAGCTCAGAGATCAAGCTCGGCTATTTATTTCACAAGGGTTTAACGCCATGAAAGTGCGTATAGGGTCGGGTAGCACCGCTACTGACGTCGCGCGAGTTCAAGCAGTTCGTGAAGAAATCGGTAATGAGTGCGAGTTACTCGCTGACCTTAACCAAGCGTTGACCCCCAAAGCCGCGATAACACTCGGCAAAGCACTGGAGCATTTAAATCTAACTTGGATTGAAGAACCGGTTGCGGCCTACGATTTAAAGGGCCATGCTAAAGTGACCCAAGCCTTGCACACGCCAATCGCCTCGGGCGAAACTGAATACACGCGTTATGGTATGCAGAATATGATAGAACACGGCGCTTGCGACATCTTGATGCCCGACCTACAACGAATTGGCGGTATCTCTGAAATGATGCGCGTAGCGGCATTGGCGAGTGCCAATAACCTACCAATCTCCACTCATATTTTTACCGAACAAAGTCTTTGTGTCGCGGGTGCGGCCCACAATTGCATCAGCGTTGAACACATACCATGGTTTGCACCACTCTATAATGAAGAAATCGAAATAGACCAAGGTGAACTAATAATTCCATTTCGAGCTGGAATAGGATTTACCTTTAATCAAGACGCGATCAAGCAATTTAAATGTTGAGTTTCAAGCCAAGGTAAGTATCCTTGGCGTCTTTAGATTTTCTAAATACGTAAGCTCATGAGCAATAAATTATCCAGCCTACTAGAACAAAAACCCGTGCTATTACTGGACGGGGCGACGGGGACTAACCTGTTTAGCATGGGCCTACAATCTGGGGACTCACCCGAATTTTGGAACGTCGATCATCCTGACCGAATCGCAAAGCATTATCGTAGTTTTATCGACGCAGGATCCGACGTGGTCCTAAGCAATAGCTTCGGGGGCACTTCCTACCGACTCAAACTTCATGACGGCCAAGATCGTGTTCACGAGCTAAACTCGGCAGCGGCTCGAATATTGTGTGAAGAGGTGGAGAAATCAGGACGAGAAATAGTAGTAGCAGGGTCTATGGGGCCTACCGGAGAAATATTAGAACCAGCTGGTTCGGTAACCATTGAACAAGCTCAAGCGGCGTTTACCGAACAAGCCTTCGCGCTGAAAGACGGCGGTGTGGACGTGCTTTGGATCGAAACGATCTCTTCGCTAGAAGAATCACACGCGGCTATTCGTGGTGCTAGCGCAGCCGGGTTGCCAATTGTTTTAACGCTAAGCATCGATACCAATGGTCGAACTATGATGGGCGTTACTGCGGCCGATTTAGTTAATTTGCAAAAGGAATTAGACGTACCGTTGACCGCATTTGGAACGAACTGTGGGGTTGGAGCTGCCGAAGTGGTTGCCGCGATTATGAACATGAGTAAAACCGCTGGCGAATTTGGCATGCAAGCTGTATTGGTGGCAAAAGGTAATTGTGGCATACCCGAGTGGATAGATGGCGAAATCAGCTACAGTGGTACGCCGGAATTAATGGCGACTTACGCCAAGTTAGCAATGGATTCTGGTGCCAGAATCATTGGTGGTTGTTGCGGCACCACACCGACCCATGTTGCCTCAATGCGCGCTGCCATCGATGAGCATAGGAAGGGCCAAACTCCGGCAATAGAAGACGTTATCTCGACGCTCGGCTCGGTCACGGCGGGCGCGCAAGCTCAATTAGCGGGAGACCAAAGCGTCGAAGGTGGCGCTCTTAGTAAAGGCCGAAGAAATAGCCGCAGTCGACGTAGATAAATACGGCGTTAGTGTGAATAGCCTAAGTAGCGTTTTTCTCAATTTGAAACGGGTTGTTCTGTTCGCACAAAACGGGTATCTACCTGATGTCAGGCTTCGCTAGCGCTCGATGCAAGTCGAAAATCACGCTCTGCAACAAGTAGCAATTAACCGATTTTCAGGCTGAATAAGTCTGGTTATGTCATCATCTAGATACGCGAATGTAAGCGATCTAGCTCATTACAAAGTACCAAGGTCCCTTATCAAAAATTATACGCGACTCTAAGGTCAACACTATCAATGTCTGAGCGAGTATCGTACTTATCTTTGGAATATTCGACTGTAATAACCGTGTTATCTCCATAGTCATAACTAATACCGGTTCGATAAGTAGTCACCTGAGCCTGTTCAGCTTCTGAGTAATCGGCGTAAATTGTAGTCTTCGAGATAGGCTTTATGGCCAGTTCTACTACGTTGTAAGTCTCATCGCCAATAGTGTTACTGATAGACTGATCAACAGTCACCCTCTCAGCCGAGACATCTAAAAGGTCATTCTTCCAGCCCAGACCAACAGTGGTAATCTTCTCGTTTTTCTGAGAGGAATCAACAAAGATTGATTCGTAGCCGATCACACCATAAAAGCCACTGTTATAGACGTTTTTTGCATAGGCTTGTGCGAAATAGTTGTTATTTAGTGACGCACCACTTTCATGTAAGGCTCGGCTCGTTTCTTTATTAAACCTAAACATACCACCACGAAAATTTATAGCACCAATATCGGCCTTTGCAATAATGGCCGGCCCAGCCTGGCGTGCCACGGGGAAGTTCGCGCCAGCTCCATACTCCACACTACTCTGTATTGACCGGTCACCCTTAAAACCATTTGGTTTCAAACCAAAAAGCAAGGGCTGTAGTCCAGCCGAAATGCTCACGCTCGAGCCACCAATATTTTCCATTTCGATATACGCTAATTTTACGTTTATATCGCCTCGCGTGGTGCCGTCTCGTGAGCCTTTTGTTCCGACCACAAGCGCGCTTTTTATATTTCCATTTTTAGTTGAAATCTTAACCGCAGCTTTAGTAATGCCTAAGCGGTCGCTATCACCATTTTCAGTATAACGGTCTCCGTTACCGTATTCAGCCCTAGCGAAACCACTGATTTGCCACGAACCATAAGCGCTACCTACCGAAAACGGTAACATTAAGCTACACGCAACAGTATTGCGTATCATAGTTTTATTGTTCATTTAATTACCCCAAAAATCATTTTTATGAATTACGCTGAGCGCAACACATCCGTATTTGCCAGCGATATTCACTATAAATACAGACTACGAGGTTAGGTATAATGTTCTTAGTAATGACGCAACGGTTAACGATAAAACTCAAAGGTGTGAGTTTAGTGGTCTCACAACAAAATTTTTCGCCGCTAGCACGCGATTCTTTGATCACTTTCGTGCAATGCCAATACTGATAAATATAGGGAGATTCAAAAATACTCAGCGCCAAAGCACCGACAATTTGATTGCATTTATGAAATGCATATTTATAGATAAAATCTATAAATCATCTCAATAGTATTGGAATTTTACGAGACAAAGCAAGTAAATAACTGTTAAAAATACTCTCTTAACATTTTTTCTGTCTATTTATAGCCACCCTTTAGGTGATATCGGAACTCAATAATCGGAGAATTATTGCTGCCGTTAGTGACAGACATAAAGCAAAAGTTCACCCAATCAAAAATGCGATTTCGACACTCTGCACCACTGGGGCGCGAGCGCAAGTGCGATTAGCAGACGACAAAAGTGCTGGCGGTGGTGCGATCTGTAAAGAGTATCGTGGCGGGTGTTCGAGACGACAATAAGATAGTTAGATTGAGTTTAGCGCCCGAGTACCATATCAAATAGTTCGGAAATTTTATCCAGGGCTTTTCGACCTTTTGGGCGATTAGTACTCCATGCGACGTGATCTGAACTCTTCTTCGACGCGTCCAGAGTAATTCCCCACATGCCGGTAACTTCATTTGGAATCAATGAATAACGCACATCGATAATGCGTTGGTTGTTGTGCGGGTCTAACGCCAAATGCCGATTTGAAAACCAGCGAAACCGCTCTATATCTTCGGCCTGTTGAGTATCATTTGATAGCCAAGAGAAATGCCTATCAATATCTAACTTTTCAACCGAGGTGCCTTGATATATCTTGGAAGAACCTAGTAATCGGATGGCATCAACGTAGTACTTTCCTTGATGTTCATAGACACTTTTCCAAACCACAATATTAGCAAAGCTGGGCTTTAGACCTAAATTTATAGCTTGATGGCCTCGACTGAGCGCCAACTGTTCAGCAACCTCAGCTGCTCTTTGATTCTGTAATACACCTAAACCTAAATAAGCAAAGGCATAGATAGCGGCAAGCTGCGCAATACGATGAGAACGTTTGAGCACGGCAAAAATAAGCAGTACTAATAAAGGCAGGGTAAACAATGGGTCGATCACTGAGACATTGTTCCAAGCCACGCGCATATCACTGAAAGGCCAGAATAATTGTGTCCCATAGGTGGTGCAGGCATCAAGCACGGCGTGGGTCGCATAGCCCGCGAAACTGAATAAATAGGTTCGACTAAAGCTCAGTTGATTTCGCTTAAACCAGTTCTTAAATGCCCATCGAAATGCAATAGTGCAGATGAGAGCCCCGAAAGGAATAAACACCAAAGCATGAGTAAAATGTCGGTGAAACTCCAGAAACAACAATGGGTCGGTCGATGATGAAATAAGCACATCGAGGTCGGCCGCCATACCAGAAAAAAAGCCTATGCAAGCCGCCGCAAATTTTTCTGCCCGGCGCGAGACCAGTTGCGGTGCCGTTGCCCCGAGAACACCTTGGGTTAATGGATCCACGGTCGGTTCTATTCCGGCTTGGCGATCGATACCGTCATACCATACTGAGCTTCGCCCATAGGTATCTGGCACGACAAACGCGAGCTCGCTTCGTCGTAGCCATCGGCCATGGAAACCAATACTTGTTCATCTTCTTCGATAGGAGGCAAACCAAAGGCAGCTTGATCGGCTATCTTGACATGACATGTGGCGCATGAACAACAGCCTCCACACAGGGCCATAATTTCGTCATAGCCCGCATCACGCAAGACCTCCATAAGAGTGTCTCCTTGATTATATTCTACTTCTCGTGGTTGGCCATCTGTGGCTACTACTGTGATTTTATCGCTCATTCGATACTAAGTCATAAATAGGTTGTCTAGGTCGTCTAATTATACACCCAAGCGGCCTAAAATTTGGGTGAGCAAATCGACCTTGAGTTATACTCTCATTCTGAGAAGTTGACGACACTATGTCACTAACATAATTAATACCGTCGCCGTTTACGGCCACTGTTTTTAGAGAAAATATATGCCCGCATACAACGCATTCTACGCTCAATCTGGTGGTGTCACGCCTGTTATAAATGCCTCCGCAGCTGGAGTTCTGCAAACCGCAGCCAGATATCCTGAAAAAATCAATAAAGTCTACGCAGGTCAAGACGGGATCTTAGGTGCGCTTAGTGAAAATCTGATCGACACAAGTTTAGAATCTAAAGAAGACATTGAAGCGCTAAAAATGACGCCGTCGGGAGCCTTTGGGTCATGCCGTTATAAGCTTAAATCATTGGAGCAGCATCGCGCAGAGTATGAGCGTTTGATCGCGGTGTTTAAAGCTCATGATATTCGTTATTTTTTCTATAACGGCGGCGGGGATTCGCAGGATACGTCACATAAAGTATCGCAACTTGCTGAATCGTTGGGTTACCCAATTACCTGCGTTGGCGTTCCCAAAACTATTGATAATGATATTGGCGAAACCGAAGCCTCTGTTGGTTATG
>CAYQVT010000086.1:0-13612 GCA_964420885.1 uncultured Gammaproteobacteria bacterium | reverse complement strand
CACGCCGGGGGTCGCGGGTTCGAGTCCCGTCCGCTCCGCCATTTTTAAAAGTTTAAAAAAAAGACGACTTTTGAGTCGTCTTTTTTTTCGCCAAATGATTGGCGGTAAGCGGAAAGCCTCTTCCTCGAATCAGGAAGAGGCAGTTAAGAATGGTCCTATTCTACAATTGTCCCGTCAACGGTTATAATTTTGACCTCTCCTAAGTTTGCTGCTCGTACTTTCTCTTCAATTCGCTCTCTGTCGCCAACCACGACCCACAACATAGCGTCGGGAGTAAGGTTGTCTTTGGCTGACTGATTGACTTCGTCAAGATTTACTTTGCGTAGGTCTTTTACGTACTGGTCCCAATAGTCTTCAGCGAGCTCGTATTTAACCATGGTGGCGATATCTCCTTGAACGGCCCCAGCGGTTTCCCATCGACCTGGTAAGGTTAATATGCGTTTATCAAGTGACCGAGCCAGTTCTTGGGTTTGCGCAGGATTGTCGCTGATGATGCCTTTGAGTTCCTGATATATCTCTTGCATCGATTCGGCAGTTTTGTCGGATTGAACCGGAGCGTATGCGATGAACGGGCGTTCACTCTTGGTGCTGCGAATAATCGAACGTGCGCCGTAGGACCAGCCTTTGTCTTCGCGTAAATTCATATTAATTCGAGAGTTAAATCCTGCACCCAGTACTTCGTTCATTAGCTGTAAGGATAATTCTCCATCAAAGCCATACTTTGGCAACATTTTAGTGCTCAAAATAGCCGATTGCTCTGAGCCAGGTCGGTCAAGCAAATAGATCGTCGATTTTTCCATTGACGCGATCTCAGCTATGTTCTTTTCAGGCACGTCGCCTAAAGGAAGGGAGCCTAAATGCTTTTCCACCAACGGGACAAGTTCATCCATAGTAACGTCGCCCGTCACTATAAGCGTTGAGTTGTCGGCGGTGAACCAAGTTTTATGATGCTGTTGTAGATCGTCAACGGTCATGGAACTGACACTTTCCTCTGTACCTGAACCGGAAAATGGAGCAGAGTAGGCGTGGCCTTCGCCGTAAAGCAGTTTCGGTAACAGTCGTAAACCGGCTCCAAAGGGAGAATTTTTCTCTTGAGATATGGAGGCAAGTTGTTGCTCCTTTAGGCGCGTAAGTTCGTCTTCAGGAAAGGTGGGGTTAAGTATGATGTCGGCATATAACTCTACCGAATCGTCCAAGTTCTCCTTCAATGTATTCAGACTAACCACGGATGAATCAAGACCAGCGCCGCTGCTAATACTGGTTCCCATTTCAGACATCTCAGTACTGATGTCGAGTGCATTTCGAGTCTTAGTCCCTTCGTCTAACATAGCCATTGCTAAGTTAGCTGTGCCGGGCTTTACGTTTTGATCAGCGGCATAGCCTGCATCCACAAGCAACTGCATGCTTACTACGGGTACCGCCGATCTATTCGCCAAGATGACATTCAACCCATTACTTAGAGTCGCTTTTTGAAGTTTATCAAAACTGACTTGCGGAGCTGCTCCAACTTCGGGAATTCCTGTGCTTCTGTCGACGGTGCTCACGGTCGAAGAATGTTTAGGGTAGGGCAACACTTTCAACGAGTATTCACCATCGCTTAACCACTTTTTGGTAGCGTCGACAATATCCTTCGCCGATGCGGTTTGAAACCGTTGAATACTTTCCTTATACGCGTCCGGAGAGCCGCCAAAAACTTGATGTTCAGCCAATACGTCAGCTTTGCCACCGATTCGTTCTAGGCCTCTGATAAAGCCTGCGCGCGCGCCTGTCCTGACTCGCGCTAATTCTTCTTTGCTTGGGCCTTTTTTCATAAAGGCAGCGAGTTCTTGATCAATGGCATCATCAATATAGTCCAGCTCGGCCGAATTTAGGGCGGTGGCGACTACGCCAAATAATCCACCTATTTCAGAATTAAACGAAAATGCTTGTATGTCAGATGCTTTACGTTCGGTGTACACCAAACGATTGTACAAACGTGATTTTTTATCAGAAGAGAGAACACCTGAGGCCAAGCTCAATAGATCAGCATCGACGCTACCCCATTCAGGAATATTCCAGATTTTATAGAGCCGAGCTTGAGGAACTCGATCGTGCATGACTTGCTCGTGCTTACCCGTTCGTTTTGCTACCCAGCTGGTCTGTCGGACTTGTGGTGGGCCAGCATCGATATGGCCAAAATATTTTTCGACCAAGGCTTTGGCTTCCTCAGCGCCGACGTCTCCGGATAGTGTAACCGTGGCGTTCGCCGCGCCGTACTTGGTTTTAAACCATTCGTGCACGTCTTCTACAGTGGCAGCGTTTAAGTCTTCGATAGAACCGATCACGCTCCACGAATAGGGGTGGCCCTTTGGATACACGTTCTCTAATATAGTGGAAAACACACGACCATAGGGTTGGTTCTCACCTTGGCGTTTTTCATTTTTGACCACGCCTCGCTGTTCGTCCAACTTGTCTTGATCGATTGCACCGAGTAAATGGCCCATGCGGTCAGATTCCATCCACAATGCCATTTCCAAGGCGTTCTTCGGAACCACTTGAAAGTAATTGGTTCGGTCTTGGTTGGTCGTCCCATTCATCCCTGTAGCGCCTACGCGATCAAATGGTTTGAACCAATCGTCGTTGTAATTCTCAGAGCCATTGAACATCAGATGTTCAAATAAGTGAGCAAAACCAGTGCGACCAGGTTTTTCATCCTTAGACCCTACGTGATACCAGACATTAACCGCCACAACCGGTGCTTTATTATCTTCGTGAACAATCAGAGTTAGCCCATTTGACAGTGTATATTTGGTAAATGGAATGTCTAAATCGTCGTCCGAAGCCGAGGCTGTTGTGCCGAACAATAATAGGGCAATATAGAGAATTTTTTTCATGGTTAGTTCCAGTTATTTTTAGAATGCAATGATTATAGTCTAGCAGGCTTCATCGGCTATTTGACATGTCGAAATTGACACTAAGTGTTATCTTAATGATCATTGCCGCGATAGTGTTATTACGGTTGATTAATATCGTCAGGAGGCGAGAATGCTTTTAAGTGCGTTGATCTATCTATTGGCCGCGGTGGTGGCGGTTCCGATCGCTAAACGGTTGGGCCTAGGCTCTGTATTGGGGTATCTGATTGCAGGTATCTTGATAGGCCCCAGCGCCTTAAAGTTGGTTGGCGATCAAACTGATGTAATGCATTTTGCTGAATTTGGCGTCGTAATGATGTTGTTTTTGGTGGGTTTAGAATTGCAACCCAGTCGTCTTTGGAGTTTGCGCAAACCCATAATTGGTTTAGGCGGTTTGCAAGTAAGTATGACTGCGCTGTCGATCACCCTGATGATTTGGTGGCTATCTGACAGCGCATGGCAATTGGCGTTAGCACTGGGCTTAACCTTAGCGTTGTCGTCCACTGCAATCGTTCTTCAATCGTTGACTGAGCGAGGGCAAATGGACACTCAGGCAGGTAACAACGCGTTCTCGGTGTTATTGTTTCAAGACATTGCGGTAATACCTATATTAGCGCTACTGCCTTTGCTAGCAACGTTTCCTGAAATAACTCACAATGATAGTCACAGCACTAATCTGATCGCACAGCTACCGATCTGGCAGCAAATTGTGGTAACCGTCGCAGCGATCGCTAGCATCATAGGCCTGGGACACTTTTTAGCTGCGCCGATTTTTCGCTACATAGCAGAAACTCGTATGCGAGAACTATTTACGGCGTTTGCACTGTTAATTGTGGTCGCCATAGCGGTAGCGATGACGTCAATCGGTCTTTCGGCGGCACTCGGTACATTTTTGGCTGGCGTGGTGCTTGCCGAGAGCGAGTTTCGTCACGAAATTGAAGTAGATATTGAACCCTTTAAAGGTTTGTTATTAGGCTTATTCTTTATAACCGTTGGTGCAAGCATTGATTTTGTTATTTTGGGCTCACAACTAGGGCTTATTCTGGCTCTCGTGGTCGCTCTGATTGTTATCAAGGCGACGGTTTTGTACGGTCTATCTAAAGTGTTCAAGATGGAGCGCAATCAGTCTTTATTGTTTTCCTTAGCATTAGCGCAGGGTGGTGAATTTGCCTTTGTGCTAGCGTCTACAGGGCGCCAATTCTCAGTATTTGACCAAGAGACAACAAGTTTAATAACGATAGTCGTAGCCTTGTCGATGTTAGTAGCCCCACTTTTATTCGTTGCTTATGAGGCGTATTTTAGCCGTGTTAGTCAAAGAGCAACCTATAAGGACGATCAGGAAATTCAGCCAAGTTGTCAGGTTGTTATTGCAGGCTACGGTCGGTTTGGTCAAATTGTTGGACGCTTATTGTCAAGCAGTGGCTTTCAAACGACGATCTTGGACCATAGCCCAAGTCAGATCGAATTAGTTCGTCGATTTGGGTACACGGTCTTTTATGGCGACGCGGCACGCAGAGATTTGCTCGAAGCAGCCGGCGCGTCAAAGGCCAAGCTATTGGTCGTGGGGGTGGATAACGCTGATAAAGCCTTGGAGATTATCGACACCGCTAAAAAGCACTTCCCTAATCTGAAGATATTGGCTCGTGCAGTTGATCGGCGACATGCGTATGAAATTCTGAATCGCAAGGTGGATGGTTTCCGCCGTGAGACTTTTGAATCTGCGCTTAAGCTAGGTGCCGATGCCTTGCAGGTGTTGGGGGTTGAAGCAGAAAATGCGCACCGCGCCTCGCAAGTGTTTGCTAAATACGACGAAGAAACTTTGCTTAAGTTGGCTGAATATTGGGGTGATGATCAAAGTTACGGCGTTGCAGCTAGACAGCGTATGGAAGATTTAAAACAGGTTTTGGATAACGATGTGAGCAACAGTTTGACTGATTCGCCAGATGATGGAAACATCAAAGTGTCGCCCTGAATTCGCGCTTTGTAAATTTTTTAAGGATTATTTGGGCTGAATTAATCGGTCCATAATGTTTCGTTGCGGCAAGGCACCTAAACTAGCGACTATTTCACCTTTTTTGTAGCCCGCCAGTCGACTATACTTACGCGCTTATTCTTAAGACAACAAATTATTTTTAGGACTTCTCATGTTAACTGAAATTCGTGATAGATCTTCCGGCGTGTTTGCTTGGTTTATCGCCGCGCTTATTATTATTCCGATGGCATTTTTCGGCGTGCAAGAATACGCGAGCACAGAGGCTCGACCTACCATTGTTGAAATAGGCGATCAAAAAATCACCCAACAAGAGTACCAAGCGAGGTTATCGCAAGCCCAAGCTCAAGCTCGTCAAGCGAACCCCAGTTTGGCCAATACAGACGTATTGAACAGCGAAGCATATAAACGGCAAGTGCTCCAGAGCATGGTCGATCGTCTATTAACGGCCTATGTAGCGAATAAGCATAATTACCAATTCAGCGATAAAGAAGTTGACAAGGTTATTACTGAAGATCCAACGTTTCAAACAGACGGAAGCTTTGATCAAAACTTGTTCAATGTCTTTGCGGCAAGTCGGGGTAGAAGTGGTGCTGAACAAATTCGATCAGATATCAGGTCAGAGTCACGCAGCCGACAGGTCGTGTCTGGATATCAAGAGTCGGCACTCGTGTTACCTAACGAAGTGCGTGAATTATTGGAAATACAAGCTGAACTACGCACCTTTGATTTAATTACCATCAAGCAATTGGATTTCAATAGTAAAGTAACGGTTAGCGAAGAAGACATAAACCAGTACTATAAAGACAATATCGACCAATACATGTTGCCGGACCGCACATCAGTCAGTTACATAGAGTTGGACAAAGCGATTGTGGCTCAAGGCCTTGTAATCGAGGAGTCGAGATTACAAGAACTTTATGATGATTATATTGATGGATTCGTGTCCGATGAAACTCGTTCGACGCGGCATATTTTGCTTAACACAGGTGGCGAAAATGATGATGACGCGCAGAAGGCCAAAATAGACGAGCTGGCCAGCCAATTGGCTGGTGGTGCCGATTTCGCTGAGCTTGCAAAAGAACATTCCCAAGACCCCGGTTCGGCCCAAAATGGTGGTTCGTTGGGTGACGTGACCCGTGGTGAAATGGTCGAAGAATTTAATGATGCCATGTTTCAACTTGCTGAAGGCGAGATATCGGAACCGATTAAGACTCAGTTCGGTTATCACCTAATCCAAGTTGATAGGATTAATGCAACCGAAGCGGAATCTTTCGATATCTTGCGCTCCGATTTAGAGTTCGAAGAACGTGAGCGCTTAGCCGATGAGCTTGTTATTGAGCAAGCTGAGCAGTTGCGTAATAGTTTGTTTGAGCAACCAGATAGTTTAGACGGTATAGCTGACGAATCTGAACTGAGTGTTCAGACAACAGGCTTGTTCTCTCGGGCAGCTGGAACTGGAATTGCGGCCAATGAGGCGATTCGAGCGGCCGCATTCAGCGATTTGATACAGGCCGATGGTGTTAATTCGGAGCTTATCGAAACGGCTGACGGTGTCTACGTGGCGCTTCGCAAGCTCGAGTTTGCAGCCTCAGAGCCAAAGAAGCTGAGTGATGTTAGTCCAGAGATTAGAGCGGCATTGACTACCGAACGAGCGATCGCCGCAGCGAAAGAAGCCGGGGACAGTGTTATTGCAAGGGCCGAGTCTGATTGGGCAAGTTTGGAAAACGATCCGGACATTGAGGTCGCGAATTATACAACCTCGATGATTGATACTAATCGGGTTGTCGCCAGTGATGTTTTGCGTGAAGTTATTAAGATGCAGTTGGGCGACACTGGAACCAAAGTGAAAGCGTTTACAGGCGCAAATGGTGATTTTAACGTAGTACGTTTGACTCAAGTACAGCCCGGTAATCTAGCCGCAATTAGTCCACAGATAAAAGACGCCACGCGTTCACTTATCGAGCAACGAAACGGCCAGTCTATGTACAGTGCGTATATTAAGACCTTAAACGATGAAGTAGTTGCCGAGATTAATGAAGACTTGTTATAGCAATATGACGATCAAGGCAAAACCTCCCGAATCTAAATAGGCGGAAATAGACATGATTATTAAACCAAAAATTCGCGGTTTCATCTGTACTAATGCACATCCGGTTGGGTGTGCTGAGAACGTTGCACAACAAATCAACTATATTAAGTCCCAGAAATATGATCAGTCTCAGGGGCAGCCAAGAAATGTGCTGGTGATTGGGGCGTCTACTGGTTATGGTTTAGCATCTCGCATCACAGCCGCTTATGGTTTTGGAGCTAGGACACTGGGTTTGTTTTTCGAGAAACCGGCCTCTGAAAAACGTACCGGCTCGGCCGGATACTACAATTCAGCAGCGTTTGACGCACAAGCACGTGCAGATGGTCTATACGCTAAAAGTATAAATGGCGACGCATTCTCCGATGAAGCAAAAAAGCAAGTCATTGAGTTGATCAAGGCTGACATGGGTACGGTCGATCTGGTGGTCTATAGTTTGGCCTCGCCGAGAAGAACTGACCCGCGAACAGGTGAAACGCATTCATCAACCCTGAAGCCGATTGGACAGCCTTATACAACCAAGAGCCTAAACACGGACACTAAACTTATTTCCGAGGTGAGCGTAGAGGCGGCGAATGATGATGAAATTTCGGGCACCATCAAAGTGATGGGCGGCGAAGATTGGGCGCTTTGGATTGATGCCTTAAACGACGCAGGCGTTTTAGCCCCAGGTGCGAAAACAGTAGCCTATACTTATATTGGCGATAAGCTAACCAAGCCTATGTATGGTGATGCCACTATTGGTAAGGCGAAGGAACATCTAGACGTGACAGCTGCTGATATGAATTCTCGATTGGATCTTGATGCACGAGTTTCTGTATTAAAAGCCGTTGTTACTCAGGCCAGTGCCGCGATTCCAGTGATGCCGCTGTATCTTTCGATTCTTTTTAAAGAAATGAAAGAGGAAGGAACTCAAGAAGGTTGCATCGAACAATTGCATCGCCTTTTTACCGAATGTGTCTACAGTGATAATCCGCGCCTCGACACGGAGGGCCGGTTTAGAGTGGATGAACTGGAACTTAAGCGAGATATGCAGGCAAAAGTGGAAGCAGCGTGGGAGAAAGTGACATCAGACAACCTTTCCGAGCTGAGTGATTTCGAAGGTTATCGATCCGAATTTTTACGTTTATTTGGTTTTGGAATCTCGGGCGTAGACTACGATGTCGATGTTAGTCCTATGGTGGAAGAAAGCTTCTAATAATCCCAATTGTTATAGCGATTTGCCTGAAGGCACTTCTTCATGCATATAACAACGGTTAATCACGCTTCTGTTTGTATCACAGGGGTTGATGCGTTCTCGCTATTTTCTCGCCTTGGAGGATCCGCCGAGCTTGCTGACGCGGCTAGACCAAACGATTTAGAACTAGTTTCAACGGACCAAGGGTTGCGCTTAGTTTGGAACAGACCAGATGCGCAAGCGCTTAACTATCATCTGGATTTTGAGAAACAAGCGCGTCGACTACGGTCATTTCCGGCACCCAAGCAAGGCGCCTTTAATCAAGCTCTGGGGAACAAAACTAAAACAGTAATCGATGCCACAGGAGGTTGGGGCGGCGACGCAATCTTAATGTGCTTACAAGGTTATCGAGTTATCGTGATTGAACGTTTATCAATTATGGCTGTACTACTCAGCGATGCATTCTCAAGACTAGAGCGGTCACAATGGGCCTTGGATAACAATGTCGTTATTCCTAAGGTTGTGTATGGCGATGCGAAAGAAATGCTACCCAGATTGTCCGGTGACGCCAATTGCGTTTATCTGGACCCGATGTTTCCGCCTAAAAAGAAAAAAGCCGCCAGTAACAAGCAAATGCAATTGCTTCAGTGGTTAGCTGGTGCAGATTCAGATGCTGTCGGTGTTGCTAGTATTGCAAAACAAAACTTCCTACGGCTAGTGGTTAAACGACCAGATTATGCTACGCCATTATTGGCTAAGCCAAACACACGATTTTCTAGCAAATTAGTGCATTACGATGTCTATCTGGGCAATTAGGTGTATTTTAGGCAGCCTATATAGGATTACTATTACTATGGTAGTAAGTCTATTACTGGTTTAATCAATAGGACTGAAATTTATCCAATACCTTTCTAATGGCAATACCCACTTTTTATCATACTCAATTAGACGCAAATTCTGAGATTATTACACTTGCCCCGAACGAAGCTTCGCATGCGGTAAAATCGCGCCGTTTAGGCGTGGGTCAAGCAGTGAGACTGTTTAATGGCAATGGTTTAGTAGGTTTAGGTAAAATATCTAAGGTAGAACGCCGTGAGGTCACGGTAATACTTGAATCGGTTTCTCTAAAAGAGCGGTTGAAACGTCGAGTTTCAGTCGCGGTTGCGGTACCCAAAGGGGACCGGCAGAAAGTAATGGTGGATATGCTAACCCAAATTGGTGTGGCTGAAATTATTCCGCTTTGCTGTGAGTATTCAGTGTCTAAGTATAATCACAAGGTTGCGGCAAAGTGGTCTCGAGCAGCCATTGAGGGATGTAAACAATCTCATAACCCTTGGGTGCCGAGCATTTCAACCGAGCTCGACTTAGACGAACTGTTGAACGACAGCAAGAGAAACTTCGTGGTTGCGAACGCCGACGGTGAGTCGCCGCAAAAAATATTGGACAGTCGTTCTGAAGTTACCGTAATTGTTGGCCCAGAAGGCGGCTTCTCGGAATCAGAATTTAGAAAACTTAGTCAATTGGCGGTTCCATCAATGCGCATTGGCGAGTATATTCTGCGCACCGAGACTGCGGCGATTGTCGCCGCTAGTTTACTTTCGCTGTAGTGGTCTATACATTAGCGCTAGTTAATCAACAGTTTGTCATATTGTGAAAGAAATGCATTTGTGGCAAGGTCATATATAAAGCTGGTAATAGGGCCTAAATACCATGGCAGAAGCCTACTATTTATGTGAATTATGAGGACACCCACTTTTGTCACCGAATAAGAAGTTATTACAAACCAATATTGATGCTTTAGAAGAAGGTTCGGCTTTACTGGCGTTACTCAAGCCCGAGCAATATATGCTGGGTTATAAACCGCTTTTTCAATCCACTATTGGAGCTCATTTTCGTCACGTTCTTGAGCATTATCGTTGTTTTATTAAGCAGTTAGACACGGGTGAGTTTTGTTACGATAGCCGCGAGCGAGATCAATTGCTTGAGCGAGATTTTGATTATGCAAATACCACCATCGATGACCTGATTAGTTCATTGCGTGATTTAGAGTCTCGTGATTTAGACAAACAATGTTCGGTGTTGGATCAACAGGCAGACCAGCCAGTCGTCTCAACTTTATCTCGCGAACTACTCTTTTTACAGTCACACACAGTTCATCATTACGCTATCATTGGCGCGATGACTCGTTCTTTTGGTACCCAACCAGCAGAAGATTTTGGAGTGGCGATAGCCACCCGAGAACATCATAATTCCAACTCTGAATCGACGATCGGGAGCTCACCAACGTGTGCACAATGACTTGGTTTGTTAGAGAAGACGGGTACGAGCTCTTTTTTAACCGAGACGAGCGTAAATCACGTCGCCGAGCCGAATTGCCGACCTCTCAATTCAGTGACGGTGTTCAATACCTATCGCCAACGGATGCCGACGCTGGTGGAACTTGGATCGCGGTTAATCAGTATGGTGTTTCTGTCTGCCTATTGAATCATTATCAATTTGAACAGATCGAAACCTATAAAAACTGGATTAGTCGCGGAGAAATGGTCAGGCGTTTTGCCACGATTACCTCCTTGGTAGAAGCCGAGACTTTATTTAATTCTCTAGACCTCAACGATTATCGAGCCTTTAGGATGTTTATGATAGACCATCTTGGAGGTAACCGACTCTGTGTTTGGGATGGCCATTCTGCGCGAGTGGAGTGTGATGTCACCACACCAAAATCAAGTTCGTCTGTTGATGCTAAACGTGTAAAGGCGTTGCGTAAGAATCTTTTTGCTAATTTGAATCTTAGTGAATCGAAGCGAGTTGACGACTATATCAATTACCACGCCAGTCATTTGCCGAGTCGATCGAAAGAGTCGGTTTGCATGCATCGTGATGACGCCAATACCGTGAGCCTTAGTCATGTCAGTGTGTCTAGCCAGGGCATTAGCTTTCGCTATGCAGACGGTCCCCCGTGCGAGGCAGAGTTAGGCCCAGCCTTAGCAATGAAATTCACCGACCCTATTGATGTTGGCAATCACAATGGTAATTTAGACAGCGCCGTCTCCGGTGTTGCTGCGATAAAATAACTTCTCTCCCCGGTTCTTAGAACCCCTAAACCGATATTATGGCTATCACACCAAAATTATTTCAAAAGATGACGGAGTTGATTGCGGGCAGCATGTCAGCTGGTCGTTATAACGTTCGCCTAGCCTCTTCTGAGAAAGAAATACACGCCGCACAGAAATTGCGCTATGAAGTTTTGTTTAAGGAGAGCGGTGGTCGAATCACTCGCGAAATGTTGAACACCGAACGCGAAGAAGATGAGTGGGACCACGTGGCATATCACGTAGTTGTGGTTGATTCCAACAACGATGACGAAGTTGTGGGTACGGTGCGTTTAGTGAGTAATCTCGCTCTGGAAGATAAACAGTCTTTTTATACGGAACACGCGTTTGATCTATCGGGCTTGCGCAACAATTATGATAGAGTGCTCGAGTTGAGCCGTGCCTGTGTCTCGCCAGAAGGGCGAGGCGGCGCTATTCTCATGCTTATCTGGAAGTTCACGATGCAGTTTATTGAACAAAATGGGTATCAAGTGTTGTTTGGCTGCGCGAGCTTTAAAGGCACTGATTACCGAGAGCATACCGAGATTCTTTCTTATCTCCATGAAAAACATTTGGCCAGCGATAAGCTAATGCCCATCGCGAAGCCAGAAGTTGATAGTGTTGCGATCAAGGAGTTCTTGCAAATCCCCGACAAAGGAAAGGAACGAGGCAAGGTACCAACCATGTTACGTGGCTACCTAAAAATCGGTGCTCGCATTAGCGATCATGCGATAATTGACCCAGTATTTAATACTACTTTCGTGGCCATTTACGTAGATGCTGAGGAAATGTTTGGCACCAATCACGCTTTGGTCAGTAAATCAGTCGATAGTTAATTCTATTAACACTGCTTTCAAACTTAATAGTCAAGGCTCATTAGATTTATAGACAATGACAATAAAAAAAAATTATCTAATCGGACTTGTCCGAATTATCGTTTTGGCATTATGGATTATCTGTGTGCCACTGTTCTTTATGTTGGTACGTTTTTTACGTGTACCCGGTCATGAACAAATTCCGCATAAATTTCACGTTGGCACTTGCCGAATTTTAGGGATAGAAGTGGTCGAGTCGGGCGAAATGAGCCTCGACAGACCTACCTTGTACGTTAGTAACCACGTCTCTTACATTGATATTTTTATATTGGGTCATATACCTGCGTATTTTATTGCAAAGTCCGAAGTGGCAAGTTGGCCGGTATTTGGAAAGCTGGCCGAATTCCAGAACACCTTATTTATAGAACGCAAGGCTGGAAAAACAAGCGAACAACTGGAAACCTTGAAGTCTCACCTGGCTAAAGGTAACAGCTTGACGCTGTTTCCTGAAGGCACCAGTACTAACGGTATTCATGTAAAGCCGTTCAAGTCGAGTTTTATTGAGTCGGCCAATTTGGGAGAGGGGCAGCCCAGAGTCGCCATTCAACCTATTACGGTTGCCTATACGCATCACAATGGTCAAAAAATAGATAATCAAGAAGTGCGAGATCATTACGCATGGTACGCTACAATGCCTTTTCTAGACCATTTTCTTGGATTAATGCCTTTGAAAAAAGCACGTGCGAAAATTCATTACCATCCGGTCTGTTATTACGATGAATTCGAAAGCCGTCGGCATTGCACTGACCATTGCCAAGGTGTTATTGCCAAGCAGTTAGACAAATTCGTAGCCTTATAATATGTATTTTTCAATGCAAAACTATCATCGAGACTATTAGCATGATTCGATTCTTTAAAGCCGTTGCCATTTTAGCGATAACAATGATTTCTACCCAAGCTTTCGCTTTGGATCCAACTTATACAGCCTTGTTCTCAAACGACGCGATAAGGGGTTACGACACCGTCGCTTACTTCACTGAGAATAAACCGGTAAAGGGGAAGTCTAAATTCAGCATCGAATACAACGAAGCCACTTGGCTATTTTCGAGTGAAGAAAATCTTGCTCTGTTCAAAGGAAACCCAGAGAAGTACGCACCCCAATATGGTGGTTATTGCGCCTACGCAGTTTCTCAGGGCTCTACAGCGTCTATCAAACCTGAACTTTTTACAATCCACGAAGGCAAACTGTACTTGAATTATAACGAGAGCATTAACGACAAGTGGACAAAGAATAAAGAAGCGTTTATTACAGACGCCGATAAAAATTGGCCAGAATTGATTGGCGAGTAAAATACCAATTGATCTCGCTGTTGATAGCGGTGTTTAGGTAGATTCATGCTCTTAATGAGGTTATATATCCGCATCTTTTTGTCGGTGGCGTAGTTATTCTAAACTCTTTTTTAAAACTCATTGCGATACGCGAAAATTAGTATATATTCCCCCATATTGATCGGGGTGTAGCGCAGTCTGGTAGCGCACCGCTCTGGGGGAGCGGTGGTCG
>CAYQVT010000085.1:0-13704 GCA_964420885.1 uncultured Gammaproteobacteria bacterium | reverse complement strand
CAGTCCAAAAATTAATTCAATGTCTCAGCTTCGAAATGAAATCACCACTTAACAAACACAATGCGCTTTTAGCGCTCGGGCGCGTACTACGTCCGCGCCCGTGTTATTGGCGTTAACTTTACCCAAAGTTCTTACGTATAACTACATTGTAGTTATAATTTGTAATATGAGTGAATTGTATTTTGAATGGGATTCGAGCAAGAACGCTTCGAATCAAAAGAAACATGGCATATCTTTTGAAGAGGCTAAGACCGTATTCTCTGATCATTTTGCTCGTTTAATAGCTGACCCCGACCATTCTCAGGAAGAAGATAGTTTTATTCTGTTGGGAACAAGCATCGAATCTAACCTCCTGATTGTTTGTCATTGTATTCGTGATGAAGAATCTGTTCGTATAATTTCGGCTAGGAAAGCTGATAAGAAAGAACGTAAAGCCTATGAGAGTTTTCGTTATGCGTGATAAATATGATTTTAGTGATTCCGTAAAGAATCCATATATTAAAAAACTAAAGAAACAGGTAACCATTCGTCTTGATGAAGACACAATTAGTTACTTCAAAGACATGGCTGAAGACAAAGGTCTCCCGTATCAAAGCCTCATTAATCTTTATTTAAGAGATTGTGCTCAATCTCATAGAGATCTGAAGTGGCAGTAAAGAAAGTTAACAAGAATCAAAACCCTGCCTATGGCAACTCGGGTACCTTTTCAACGCATCCGTTTTAGAGGCGCAAGTTTTACGTCGTTCACAGACAGTACGAGGCCATCTATGAAATTCCTAAACTACGACGAATCATATTATGATAGTTGTCTCAAATTATTCGATGAAAACTGCCCTAGCTATTTTGCTGAGAATGAAAAAGAGGACTATATATATTTTCTTAGAATAAATCCGCCGGGATATTTTGTTGGAGTTATCGAATCTTGCATTGTCTCGGCATTTGGGTTGATCTCCGAACCTGATTCTTCTAGAGGGCGGCTATCTTGGATTCTGGTTTCAACCGAATCCAAAGGGAATGGCCTAGGAGCAAAGATGATGAACTTTGTAAAAAATTCTGCCATAAAAAAAGATCTAGCAGCAATTGATATTGCTGCCAGTCATCTATCTGCTTCATTTTTTAAAAAATTTGGAGCACTAGAGCTTAAGGAAACCACAGATGGTTGGGGGCAAGGCATGCATAGAATTGACATGGAACTTAAACTCTAATGAAAAATCGAAAACTAACACGTCTCAAAACATACACATACGGCTCGAATTTTTTTAACGCGCCAACTTTATAAATGATTACGGAATGAACGACTCTCAGAAAATTTTTGGTGAACCCCTTGAAGGCCCAAGGAATAAAGTTCGACCTTTCATGGTTCCATAGGTTATCGAATTTATTCAGAGTTCGTCTTTTCTTGTCATGTCTAGTAGCAATGAATACGGAGACTGTGATGCGTCGCCCAAAGGAGGGATGCCAGGGTTCGTTAAAGTAGTTGACGATAAAACTTTGATCATCCCTGATGTGGCAGGAAATAAGTTGTTTCAAACCTATGAGAACTTTGAATCAAATCCCAAAGTTGGTTTGATATTTTTTATTCCTGCTATAACGGCTGTAGCTAGAGTTAACGGGCTTGTCGAGATTATTAGAAAAGGTGATGAACATTTTGATCGCTTAGTACTAGATGTATTCAGCCCTGATGAAAATTCTAAGCTTCTTCAGGCTATTCAAGTAAATGTTCAAGAGTCGTATAGCCATTGTCCAAGGGCAATCGGGTTTTCTAAATTATGGAATACAGAGATGATTAAGAATAATACTGAATCATCACCAATTTCAAAGTGGAAGCCGGGAACTTGATAATTAACAAGATCAAAAACTGTCACCCACTACGTACCTTCGGATGCACTATTTTAGGTACCTTACCAAGGCCTTAAGTTTACTAATGGAGAGCAACTATGTCTGAAAGGTCGAAACCTATAAAGGTGGGCAAATTGTCAGGATGCCGTACTTCGAGTGTCCGTTTTCAAGCCGTAAACGCTAGCCGACCAATATGTTTACTACATTAAGAACAGTAATTGGTTATTTAGCTACGCTAGTAGAGAAATATACCAATCTTAAAACAAGTAAAAATTCAATTACTCGAATATATAATTATTTGGAAGTTGGCGAAAATTTGGTGACATCGGGACAGCCGACAGAGGAGCAGTTCGTTCTCATCAGAGATCGAGGTTATAAGACTGTTATCAATTTGGCTCCTGAAAATTCAGAAAACCACTGCAAGATGAAGGTTTACTGCTAAAGAATTTGGGTATGGCTTATATTCATATTCCTGTCGATTTCAAAAACCCTAGCGAAAAGGATTTTGATAGATTTTCTGATTTACTTGGTGGGTTAAATTGGGATGATACATGGATTCATTGCGCGGCGAATATGAGAGTATCCGCGTTCATCTATAGATATAGATGTGAGGTGCTAAATGAAGACCGCGAAGAAGCAAAGAAAGATTTAAAAAAGATATGGGAGCCAATTGGAGTTTGGAAAAAATTCATATCGAAAACGATCATACAAGACTAAAAACGTAATCGACACGAACGCGCCACCTGAGTGCCTGTTTTAAGGGTGTTATATTTATAGAATAATATTGGTAATAGTCTTTCTTTTTCCTATATCGGTGTATTCATTTGAGCGGTGTCAGAGAAGCCCCGTTGGGAATATTTTTAAAACTGAAAAATATGGCAGAATTAAATTTATTGCAAAAGAAGATTTTAAATACACGGGAGGCATCATGACCGATCTAGATCAAAGAGAATACTATGAGTACTTAGAGGCTCGACATAAAAGATTACGCATAATGGGTTTAATCTCGTTGATCATTATCATTCTGATTGGTTTCTCCAATCAGTTTTACGACTCCAAATTACTTTATCAAACGATTAATGATACCTATTTGGTTCGAGTAATAAGCGTGATTTGTGCAGTACATGTCATACGTACTTGGAACGGTTCAGACGAGTTGAAATTTCTTAGAGAAATATTTCGCTAAAATGAATAAAAGATACAAGAAATTACACGTGGATATACAAAGAGGTTACAGCGCTCGGATGCCAATTAGGCAAAGGCTGGTGTTAGCAGGTGTTTTGCTTGAATAGAGTTGAGAAATTGAGGTAAGGGATGTGATTAATGCAGCTTGTAAATGTGGAAATGTTAGTTTTGAATCAATAAAGCCGCCAATAATTCAGTTGTGCTGTCACTGTTCAGATTGTCGAGATGCAAGCAATGAAGCTATTCGGAAATAGCTTTCTTCACAATAAAGTCTGTAAAGATAAAGGGCGACCTGACCTCGAAAGAATTTATTAGCAATACTAACAGCACAACGAAAAGAGAGTTTTGTTCTAAATGTAATACCATCATGTTTGACAGATCAAATGGTTTTTCTGACTTGATAGGTGTTTTAATTAACACACTTCAACCGCCGTTCTTACCCAACATAAGCTCACATGTGTGGGTTAAAAGTAAAGCTGAAAACGTCAGTATTCCTGCTAACGTCAAGGTATATGATGAAGGCATTTCTTAATACGCATAACATGGGCCAACATAACAGTCTTATTAAATGAGCTATAACACGGCAAGCACTATAAATAACGGCGTTGATTGGGGCGCGTACGAGAAAAACGCTCAAGATATAGGGTACTTAGAAAATGAACCGGCGTGAGTTCTTAAAAATAAGCCAGGCATTTGGGCTCTCCTTACCGTTGCAACCAGCATTGGGCTCGTCTGGCACTAATCATCGAAAAGAGAATAACAATATTGAGTCAGTGATTATCGTAGGTGCTGG
Organism: uncultured Gammaproteobacteria bacterium; assembly: GCA_964420885.1. GTDB lineage: Bacteria > Pseudomonadota > Gammaproteobacteria > Arenicellales > Arenicellaceae > Arenicella. The sequence goes on along the minus strand of CAYQVT010000085.1, from coordinate 9,887 downwards.
TGCAGCCGGTCTTTCGGCGGCTTATTTGCTGCAACAACAAGGAATTGATTTCCAAACCTTAGAAGCTTCGCCTGTATATGGTGGTCGTATGAAGCGCACTACCGAGTTTGTAAACTTTCCAATTCCGTTAGGTGCCGAGTGGATTCATGTCGACCCAGATATTCTTGAAGAGACTGTAAATGACGAATCAGTAAAAGTTGATATTGAGACGACGCTGTATGATCCAGACATTGATTATGGGTTGTACAACGGCGAACGAATCTCGCTCCGCGATGCTGATTTTACTGAAGACAGCAAGTTTATTAACGCCACTTGGTTTGACTTTTTTGAGCAATACATTGTCCCGCCGATCAAAGATCAGATCTTTTATAATACGATTGTAGAAGCGATCGACTATACGTCAGAAACAATCCAAGTAAAAACGCAAAATAAAACGTATTTTGCCGATCGAGTTATCGTAGCTGTACCGGTTAAAATACTCCAAAATGGCGCAGTTTCTTTTACCCCAGAGCTACCAAAAACCAAGCAGAATGCTATCGAAAAAGTGAGAGTCTGGGAAGGGTGTAAGGCCTTTATTGAATTCTCAAAACAATTTTACCCTGCCCTTGTCGCCTTCGAAATCATTCCGACAGAGGCCGGGCAAAAGCTTTACTACGATGCTTCTTACGGCCAAAAAACCAGTCAGCACGTATTGGGTTTGTTTGCCGTTGGTACCGGGGCACACCCTTATCTTGAATTAAGTGATGAAGAGCTGATCAAGTACATACTAACGGAGCTCGACGAAATTTTTGACGGTCAGGCGTCGCAAAACTACCTAAAGCACATTTTTCAGAATTGGAATGAAGAGCCCTACGTGAATGGTGCTTACGTCATGGACGATGAGAACTGGCAGTTGTACGAAAACTGGGCGAAAGCGTCAATGATCGCTTATTTTTTGCCGGTGACGCGTATACCGACGGTGAGGATTGGAGCAGCGTTCATACAGCCGTGCGTTCAGCGAGAACGGCTATAGATGAAATTTTTAAGACTTGAATTGACCGTGGTTAACATTAGATGACTCCGTCAAACAAAACAATTAGCGTCGCGCCTTCGTTGTCGGGCAGAGTTGGCCTTGCTGGTGATAACGGTTGTTGTCGCTTTATACGCACAAAGGTTTCACAAATTATGAGCTATGTAAAACGGCGCCGAACGCAGCAGCCCGTGAGCATAGTCGAACCGCGACGAGAGTTGGTCTAGAAATGGAGCATGTATTCTGGCTTAAAGAAGGAATTATAGCCGGTCGAACAGGGCCCGATTTGAACCCGTGGAATCTAGACAAAATTAAAGCAAGAGGATTTTCCGCGATCTTGTCAGTCAATAGTGGCGAAGCAGTGCACGAGACCCTGATCTCCAATTTAGGGATAAGGTATTCAAGAATCCCTATGTCATCTAATGCGCCCGTCAAAGAGGGCGATGAGGAACTTTGTTTAAGGAATCTGCCCAAGGCAATGAGATTTATTAATGACAATTTAGCCCACGGACCGGTGCTGGTTCATTGCCGGTCTGGCAAAGACAGAACGGGCATGGTGTTGGCGGCTTATCTCGTTTCGTTTGAAGGCGATAGCGTTAAAGACGCTATGAACAAAGTGTTGTCTGTACGCCCGGTTGCGTTTAGCGCCGAAGGGTGGTTAGAGTTTGGCCATAATGTTCTTACTCAGTACTTAATAGTTAATACAAATAGGCCTTGAGCATCTTCCGAGTTTTGTTTGGGCGGGAGAGCTATAGGGTTTCAACAAAGCGGTCACCAAATGTCTGAGTAGCAACTAATTGCATCGTCGGTGTAGTGCCTTTGTCCATCTTAACAAAACGTGTTTTTAGTATTCTGCTATATTGATACTGTTAACTACTATTAGATTGGAGGGTGAATTTATGGCTTACGTTGATGGATACATCATAGCGGTTCCCAAAAAAAACAAATCAGAGTACATTCAACTCGCCGAAGAAGCGGCCATTGTTTTTAAAGATCATGGGGCATTGTCAGTTGTCGAAAACTGGGCGGACGATGTGCCGCAAGGAGAAATCACGTCGCTTCCAATGGCGGTGAAGTGTGAAGACGGTGAGGACGTTGTTTTTTCGTGGATTGTTTGGCCTTCTCGAGAAGCTCGCGATGAAGGAAACAAGGCGGCGATGGACGACCCTCGGTTCAAGGACTGGGACCCTAAATCGATGCCCTTTGATGGAAAGCGCATGATATATGGCGGCTTTTCGACCATTGTAGAACGATAACTCCTTGGTGATTTTCAACCCTCGAAGAAGTAAGTTTGGTAAGGCTTCTTTATTGATTTATTTTGTTTGTACTAATTCAAGTGCGGTTGACTGCGACGTAAGTAAACCGAATCTCAATGACCCAGACGGCGCTTTGAAAGCAGCCACAGATTTTGGCTGGTTTGGTACCGAACAACTTGCTGCGATGATTCCGGCTGACGGGCGTTGGAATGGTATGGGAAAACAGCATAACTATCGAAACAAATTTTGGTGGTGGCACCAGGGCTATGATGCGAAATCACGCTCGGCAAACCGCTTGAATATTACTGCAAAAAATCTCGATAACGGCACGATAATTACGCTACACAAAGCATCAGATGCGTATCAAGGTTCCGATAACTATGCATGGGGTTCTATGATTACAGCGGTTGAATTTCCATCGAGTGGTTGTTGGCGAGTTAGCGGAAGCTTAGGACGAGCTCAATTGGATATTAATTTATACGTAGGTGAATAATTTAGTCTAGGGTTAAAAAAGATGAAGATACATTATTTAGAGGTAGTAACGCACGAGGTAAAAGCCACTTGTCGCTCATACGAGGCTGCCTTAGGGATGAAATTTGAAGGAACAGACGATGCCTTGGGCGGCGCAATAATAGGCCGGCTACCCGATGGAAGCATGCTTGGTGTTAGAGGTCTTTTGAGTGAGGTTGAAGAACCTGTTATTAGGCCTTATTGGCTGGTGGGTGACATAGAACGCGCTGTTCAAGAAGTTAAAGATGATGGAGCAGAAATATTACACCCACCTCAGGAACTGCCTGATAAAGGGTGGTTCGCAATTTATAGCATTGGGTCTGTTCATCACGGTTTGTGGCAAATTTGAGCGAGTTTATGGGAATGGCAAGTGACTAATTTTCAAGTTGCTCAGCGTGCTTATTTTTAAAGCATTATCAAGGTTAAGCATCGCCTCTTAATAAACCCCGCAATATTTTTCTAGACCTAGGTATTTTATGTTAGCGTTGTGGCCACAGGTGCTAAGACCTTATGGCGTCTTTTTGTTATGGCTTGGTTAGTGAGGAGAAATAGGATATGTCTAATGGTTTATGGGCCTTGGCCGGCGTGATTGTGGGTACTCTAAGCTCTGGCATCGTGAGTATTATTCTTCAGAAAAGACAATTTACGCATGAGAAGGAAATGCACTTTTTAGAGAATCGCGGCGCCGAAAATGTTAAAGAGCTTCTTCTTGAGATGCTTAACCACCCAAATTATACCGATCGATCGTTTAACGCTATTCGTAAAAAGGTGGGTGGATACAACGACAAAGAGCTTCGACAGTTTTTGCATGAAATAGACGCTAAAAAGACAAGCCGTAATGAAGGCAAAGAAGAATGGTGGTATTTAAATTCTAGGTCTGAAGAACGCTTAGAAAAACGGAAAAATAATTGATACGCTGCGATAACAAGTTAGACGTAATAAGAACTCGAACGCGGCGAATCTTTCCGAAAAATTAACAATCGCACTTTAGCCGCCTAATGATTTATTTGCGTTAGTTCTAGCGCTTCCTCTTGCTGCTATTAAATATCGAATGACTGTGCGAGAATAGTCTCGCGAATAAGGGACTATCCCAATCTAACGCCTGTTTCTTAATGGCGCTAAGTCAAAAACTAGTTAATAAATCTACCTGCGATTTTTGCATGCCCCTCGTTACGCAATTTAGTAATGAATTGTGTGGTCATTAATTAAATAAGTTTAGACAATCGGTGTGTCACTTTTATTCGTTGCCTAGCTTAAGATCGAATGCCTGATACTAAGCCGTAAAATGGAAACACTATAATAATACAATGAGGTAACCACTCTATATATGAAAATTCTTAAACCAATAATTTTAGGCTCATTACTCATAAGCGGAGCCGCATTAGCGGATAACGCCACTATTCGGGCAATGAGTAGTTCAATTACTTTGTCGACATCAGGTGTGATCGATAATCCTTCAGTGATATACGATCGAGTCCCATCCTTTATCATTCATAATTACAACAACTTCCCTGTCAATGTTCGATTCAGTATAAAAGATGTCTCTTCGCGCGGTTCTGGAAGCAGTGCAAACCATAATTTATTACTACCACCCTCAAATGTTCAAATCCCAGGAAATTCCTCGTATGCCCAATCTACCGAGGAATTCACAACCTCGACTCCAGCCGGGGGGCTAGGTGGTGGTTTTGGGCCGATATCTGGTGGTTTAGATTTTACCACTGGTGGTGGCCTAGTAGAATGTGATAATGAACTACTAAATAGCTTTAATAATTTTTATGGGGCTAGTGCTAGATTTATATTTCGAGCACTCAATCGCACTGATGCAAGCAGTGCTAACGCTGTATGTACTTCGACCAATTTCAGCTTGCAGGCTAGTTGGGCTAACACAAATCAACTAGCGTTAACGGGAGCTTTGAGAGCGGTGATTCCCTTAAAGTTTGAAGTCCAAGATTTCTATAGACAAAACAGTGCAACTAGCGACAATTTTAATGCATTTGTCGAAAACTCATTGCGAGATATCGACAATCAGGACTTTACTCCCATATGCTGCTGATCTGATTGACATAAGGTAAGTCAAGTAAAACCAGCTACTTACCTAACATAATGGTTACCACCTTACACGGAGTTGGTGGTAGCAACTTTTTAAATGAACAATCGCCTATTCTCGTTTAATTGGCCATATTAAATTCTCGGTTCTTCAAAATAAGGGGGGAGTTGCCGGTATTTGAAGTATTGTTGTTCTGAGGTCTAGGTTTAAGAGGACGTTTTGTTGTGGGTCATCTAACTCATTACATAGACTTATTCAAAATTACCGTATCGTCAGCGGCACCCCATTCTGCCCATGCACCATCGTAAAGTCGATTCAAGCCATAGCCACACTCGGCCAGTGCCAGGGTTATTATCGCGGCCGTTACACCGGACCCGCAGCTTGTAATAACCCGGGTAGATTGAGTAACCTTGGCGGCGTTAAAGATGTTTATTAATTCCTTACGTGGTTTTAGTCGGCCATTGCTAATCAAACAGCTTGAGCTGACAGAAACCGATTCTGGCATGTGTCCAGAAGGAAGGCCGGGTCGCGGTTCTGGAGCGGTGCCTAGAAATCGCGGTTCGGGTCGGGCGTCTAATACGGTGTATTGCTTATCCGATATATTGCGTATCAGCCGTGCCTTATCGGAGACTAATTCGGTGTTCAGCTCGGCGGTAAAGTCACGCGGATAGACGCTTATGTTTATGCTTTCAAGGTTGCCGCTTTGTGCCAACCATGCGGGTAAGCCGCCGTCGAGTACTTGAACATTATCATGCCCAAATACTTTGAATGTCCACCATACCCGCGCTGCCGAGAACAGGCCCGCAGTATCATAGACCACGATGTGATCATCATTAGAAATACCCATTTCACCAACAGCGGTTGCGAATACCTCGGCACTGGGTAACATGTGCGGTAGCTCCGATTCTCGGTCGCTGATCAAATCGATGTCAAAAAATTGCGCGCTTGGTATGTGCTTGAGTTCAAACTCCTTTCTTGAGTCCACCTTGTCGGAGGGCAGATACCACGAACCGTCAATTATTTTAACGTTCTCTTGGCTAAGCAATTGACTTAAGTGGGGGACAGAACAGAGTTGTGATTCAGGCATAGAGTTAGTTACGTTGATAAGTGAAGGGGTTGTCTCTGAGTAAAAACGAGAACTTTGATTCGCCATCAACCGAATAAATGACGGTACCTTGAAATGATTCTTGTCGTTTCGCACCGCCGTTAAGAACTTTAGTAAAGGCCCGTCTCACTCGGGGTAACAGTTGTGCATCAACCCATGGAGTATTGTGGGCCGGTAACAGCGCCTTGATGTTTGGGAGTTCGAGCATTAAGCGGTCTAGCGATTTACCGTAGGCGACTAAATCGGTTTCTGGGGCGTAAAGCCAAATTGGGCCCGCGTAAAAGGTGTCACCTGTCCAAAGTAAGCCTTGGTCACGATCAATTAGAGCCACCGCGTCGGGTGTGTGCCCCGGAACGTGAATAACTTCGATGGACCGGTCGCCTAAATCAAATACAAAACCATCGTCGATGCGCTTGCTGATTTTGTAGGGCCTACCAACGTGGTTCTTTTCAGTAACGCCATCAGGTAGCGCTCGACATAGCGCGTCGGCGGAAACTTCTTCGGCGATGTCTTTATTGGGAACGCCTTTTTGGCGATTGGTGGTGAACTCTGTATTCATGCCGTAGATGCGCTTAAAGGCAAAGTTGCCTCCAACGTGATCAAAATGCGAGTGAGAATTGAGCACCGTGATTGGCTTTTTTGTGTGGCGTTTGACCAACGCGTGAATGTCGCTGATTCCATTGCCGGTATCAAATAGCAGCGCTTTTGTATTCCCTTCTATTAGATAAGAAATAGTCTCTTGCCATTGATGCGGCTCATAAATCGCTTTGACCCCTGGCGCGACTTGATATACCTCAAACCATGTACTTGGGTCCTCTACCCGTTCTAAGTTAGCGTAGTCGCTGCGAGGCAGCTTTTTGCAGAATTCACCCATCGATTCATTTGGGCTTACTGGTTGGTCGGCATTGCTTGAAGGAACGAGTAAACAAACTGCGAACGTAGCTGCGACTGTCGCAGCGCGGGCTAAAAATTTGTTCATTGGTATTACCTTTGATTGAGTCGAGCCTCTTTACAGGATAATGCATCGCAGACAAAAGTAATACGTTATACGCACCAAGAGTGCGGTGTATCTACTTCCACATTGCAAGCACTGTTTTAAGAGATGTCACAAACGCAATGGGTTGATCTAGCATCAAATGATGACGTGCGTTTGGTATGTCGATGATCGGTATCTCTTCACCACCTAATTCACGCAGGTAGTGTTCTGAGTCGGGTGTAAACAACATGCTCTCACGGCCATAAATGATCGCGATACGAGTTGATGTTGCGACGATCTTCTCACCCACTTTACTCCATCTGTTCTCAACACCGCTCGCTTTTGGATAAACACTAGGGCTGAACTTCCAGGACCAACCGCCTTCGACCTGTTTCAAAGAGTGAAAAGCCATAAAGTCAAGCAGTTCAGGGTGTTCAACCTCTTGAGGCGGCGACAATACAAAACGCCGCTTAGCGGTTTCGTAATCGGCATAGACTCGATTTGGCTGATCGCGATTTCGGCTTCCTGGAGCCCTAAATTTACTTCCATGTTTTTCAAGAATTTCGGGGCGAATCACCATTAGATCGCAAATCACTAAGCCCGCGAATCTTTCTGGGTGTGCGTTGACCGTGGCTAGTCCAACAATGCCGCCATAGGAGTGGGCAATAATGGTTGGCTTTTTACCATCTTTAAACAAACCGGTATGCATAGCCACATCGATTGCTTCGGAGGCTCTGATTTCATCCGGGTAGTCGTCTCGTGCTTGGGAATCGCCCATGCCTGACAAATCGTATGCGACGATATGGTAGTCGGCAGCTAAGAACGGTGCGATAAAGGCGAAGCAGCGTGAATGTGCTAAGAAGCCGTGCAGTAGTAAGAGCCCGGGTTTTGATGGATCACCCCAGCGGAAGTAGTGAATTTGCGCACCGTTAGAGTCGACCCAACCTTCTTCGCGTTCTACCGACAGCGCTGACCTCAGCCATTCAGAGGGTTGCTCTACCGCACCCTCGAGATCGTTTAGAGCGGTATGGCGTTGATTATTTTGTTGCACGTCGTTCATAAGGAGCATCGCTTGAATACCGCGGTTAAGCGCTGTGATAAGTTAGATTCGGGAGTCTACTATAGTCTATGGTTATAAACGTCAATTTGGTAAATGTGATTCATTTGGTAGGTTTCGATTTTGCATGATGTGAATGATTGATGACTGTCGAAATCGGCTGAAAGTTTAATTGACACCTTGGCATTTTTGCGGTTTTTGTTCGTGCAACACTAAACAAATTCGGCTCGGATGAAAGTTAAGCACTCATAAGCATTATGGCGTGACAAAAAAGCGAGCTGTGTAGCGGCTTTGACACATTAATCGCTCGTTAAAACTAGCGTCATAAATCAGTCTGACAAGCATTGCGAAACGGCTTTCTAGCATTTATACTCCGCGAGCAGTCAAAACGGCCGATTTGTGAAAATCCCGACTCCAGCTCTGAGCGCAACGATGATGTGCGAGGTCATTGACGCTGATAGCGTTAACGAGGTATTAAACTAGGTGATGCAAGTAAGTAAGACTCAACCGAGCGTATTGTTGAAGTTGGCATTGTTGCAAACCGTTGGTACCGCTGTATTTAGTATTGCGATGTTGTACTGTTTTGACGCACGTGAAGCATTGTCTGCCCTCTTCGGAGGAGCAATCGCGATCATTGGCAGTCTTTATTCTGCCGGCCGCTTGTTTACCACGAAACAAGACGCCGCCGCTGCCGAGATATTAGTTCGGTTTTATGTAAGCGTGATTTTAAAAATTGTATTCACTTTGGCAATGATGGCGATTTGTCTGGTTGTACTCAAAGTGTCTTTATTGCCGTTTATAATTGCATACCTGTTGGCGGCGGTAGTAGTGAATTTGCTGATGTTGTTGGTTCCGGCTGAGTTAGATGTTGTTGACACTAGTCTTACTCGATAGAGTGCGGAAGACCACGTCGATTAGTAACGAAAGAATTTAAAATTTAAGTTTGAGATTTATTCTCTCAGGAATAGAAGATGGCATCTGAAAACGGTGAACTAACGGGCGCTGGTTATATTAACCACCACCTTACTAATCTTACTTATGGTCAACTCCCTGACGGCAGCTGGGGTTTCGCACATGGGGCCGAAGAAGCGGCAAGCATGGGCTTTATGGCGATTCACGTCGATTCAATGCTTTGGTCTTTGGGCCTTGGCTTGATTATGTTCTGGGTACTTCGCAGTGTAGCTAAAAGCTTTAGCGCAGCCACACCGTCGAAAGTACAATGTTTTGTCGAATCGTTATTTGATATGGCGCAAGACTCAAAGGACAGCACATTTACTAAAGACGCCAAGAATGAATGGATAGCCCCAATGGCGCTAACTATATTCATCTGGGTTTTCTTTATGAACCTGATGGACTTGGTGCCAGTGGATTGGATTCCAGAGCTTGCCAAATTGCTTGGCGTTGGTTACATGAAAATTGTACCGTCAACCGACGTTAACGTCGCTCTAGGCATGGCCCTAGCAGTGTTTATCATGATCATTTACTACAGCTTAAAGATCAAAGGCCCTGTCGGCTTCACCAAAGAGCTTGCCTTGCAACCGTTCGGTAAGTATTTGATTCCTTTTAATCTCGTTCTTGAGTTAGTTGGCCTGCTTGCTAAGCCGCTCTCTCTAGGTCTTCGTTTGTTCGGCAACATGTATGCTGGCGAACTGATTTTTATCTTGATTGCGATGATGTACAGCGCGGGTCTGGGCCTAGGTGTTCTAGGCGGGTTCGCGCAGCTAGGTTGGGCAATATTCCACATTCTAGTCATCACGCTTCAGGCGTACATTTTTATGATGTTGACCATCGTGTATCTGAGCCAAGCTCACGAGCACCATTAGTCAGCATTGTTTAACTTTTTCAATTTTAATTTTATATTTTTTTAAAAATACAGGAGCTCCAAATGGGAACTATCGTAGGTATGACCGCAATTGCCGTAGGCATC
>CAYQVT010000084.1:0-13780 GCA_964420885.1 uncultured Gammaproteobacteria bacterium | reverse complement strand
CGCAAGTCGTGAGGGTTCAAGTCCCTCTCTGGACACCATAATTTTAAAAAGCCCGACTCGGCGTTCGAGTCGGGCTTTTTAATAAAACATCGTGCTTTGATTAGACGCCTTACGATCATGAGTTACAGTAAACTATCGAGTTAAGGCTGCACGCCGAAAACTCACCTAAAATTTTATTACTGCGTGTCATGCACGCCTTTTGCCGGAGACTGATATGGTTAAAATTACTTTTATAGATTTCGAGGGAACAGAACGCACCGTTGATGGTTCGATTGGTGATAGTGTTATGGAAGCGGCGACCAGTAATGATATACCCGGTATTGATGCCGATTGTGGCGGCGCGTGCGCTTGCGCTACCTGCCATGTTTATGTATCACCCGACTGGATAGATATTGTAGGTACTCCAGAAGACCTTGAAGCCGAAATGTTAGACGTTGCTGAAGAGGTTAAAGATAATTCTCGACTATCATGTCAGGTCAAAGTAACAGAAGAAATGGACGGCTTGGTAGTAACAACTCCAGAAAGCCAATTCTAATAAATCTTCTCAGTCATCAAGTGAGCCGCCGGTCCAATTTTCTAGGAAATTATCCGTATTATAGCTTGGCAGTAACTTACAGATTTTGGGGCTGCCCAAATAGACAAACCCGACAATTTGATCTGTTTGCGCTAACCCCAAGCCTTGGCGCATCTCGCTACTGAACATCATACTTCCCGAGCGCCAAATAGCTCCGACGCCTTGAGCATGCGCGGCAACCATCATCATTTGCGCGGCTGCTCCTGCGGAAAGTACTTGTTCGATTTCTGGTACTTTATCGTTTTCTACAATTGCCGCTACAACGACTAATATTGTTGGCGCTCTCATAGGCTTATTTTGAAGTTTTGCCATCAAATCAGGCGAAAGAGGGCGCTTATCCGCCTTTTCTTTGGCTTTTGCCATGAGTTTTCCAAATTTTTCCCGCGCTGTCCCTTCAATTAACAAAAATTTCCACGGGGTCAAACTTTTGTGGTCACATGCCCGCAACCCAGCTTTAACGATATTTTCGAGCTGCTCACGGCTTGGGCCTGGTTCGCAAAGCAGATTAACTGAATTTCTGGTGTGTAAGGCGGTTAAAGCGTCCATTTGTTTCAAATCGTAAAACGTAAGTATAAGTCGATAATAACAGAGCTGACTTAAGATCTGTAATACCACTAGTTTGTCTAATGTCAAATAACATGCTATTCGAACTAATAAAAAGGTAGAAATTGGTCGATTTAATGGTGACGCTTGTCACGAATGTGATATCTTTCTGGTAACGCGATTTACCCCGCGTTACCTCCGTGTAACACTGGTGGGGCCTCTTGAAGGTGTCTCCAAATTAACCATCGGTTTTATCGGGTCTCAATGTGACAGGAAGTAAACATTGAGAACAATAAAAAAATTGTCTAAAGGAAGGCAATTTTTTTAATAAAGGCTCTTGAGTTAGTGGCTCAGGGGCCTTTTCTCTTTTTATCGCGGTTCCATAGTATTTTTCAACTGTCTATTTTTCGTAAACATCGCAAAGTGTGCATAATAGCTATTACCGTCCGCCAATTTAATCGGTACCCGGCTTCGGTGCAATATAAGATATGTTTATCTCATCTCTAGCGAGGCAATCATCTTGGTGCGAGGTTAACAGAATACCCCTCTCCATACATTTGCCTGCTGTTCAAAAACCCGACACAGATAAAAACCAAGATTTACGAAAATTCGACACCTGCAATGGTGTGTGCCGTTAGATGCTGGTACTATGGAGAAAAAATAAGGGAGGTGAGTTAGTGACTTGGTTTATGTTACCTGCGGCAATCGGGCTTTTCGTTAAGTTGATATTGTTGATGACAGCCAAAGAAAACTTGTGGGAAAGTAAGATCTTATTAGGATTGATAGCAGTTCTGGCGATACATAACATTGTCGAATTAATGATGTTTAGTAATCTCCTTAACGAGCACAATTCAGAAATCTTGTTGCGATGCTACTACGTTTGTGTAACCACGGTATCTGCGTACGTGGTTTATTACTCGGTTGATTCTGATAAATTGCCACTGTCGTTTTACGTGGGGCTTATCTATGCAGTTTGGGCAGTCGTTCTCTCGATTCTTTTTTTAGCTAGCGACTCGATTGTCAATGGAGCAATGCCGCTAACATTCTCTGTAACTGCTATAAAGGGCGACTCATACTGGTTATTTCAAACGTTTGCCTTGTCGGCAATTGCAATTACTTGGTATTTCCTCCATTTCAACTATAAGGCTTCCACTACACCCGAAGAGGAAATAAGAAATTATTATGCTCTTATATCTATAACACCTCTCTTTTTGGGTGCGGGACTGGTAATGATTCTTATGCTGTTCGGAGTTGCAATCAATGCGGCTGCTGTTTTTCCAATTTCTAGTACATTATTCTTATTGATACTCGTTCACGGTAAACACAGTTCATCCATCAAGGCTGATCCACGTGACGTTATTCCCTTTGCCCAAAAGAGTGAGTTGGCCACTATCTTAGGTCACGTCAGTTATCAATATAGAATCGGAAATATTAGTCATAAGGACCTTATGTCTAAGATAGAGAAGGCCCACATAATGCACAAATTGTCGTTTTATGAATTTAATGTTTCTAAGACGGCTAAGTCTATGGGGATTAGCAGGTCGACCTTGTATTCGAAGTTTAAGATTCTCGGTATCGAGTGTAGTAAGTTCGACAATTAGGCCGTGTAGCCAAATTGCCCGATAACAATTCCTGACCCAGCAAATAGCCCTGCTACTTTGTCACCCTTGCTTAGTTTCCCACTATTGACCAATTTGTTAAAACTAACAGGGAAGGTTGCGGAGGTGATATTTCCAAGTTTCGGGTAGGTCTTTATCATTTGTGTTTCATTTACACCCGCGATTTTCTCTAGTCGTTTAAACGGCCTAGATCCCACTTGATGAGTAAGTAACCAGTCCACTGAGGACCATTTGAGTTTATGCATCGTAGAATCAAGCATCGCATTGTGTCGAACAATCATTTCTCTACAAATAGCAGCCATGTGCATTTGACCCGTTATCGTTCCGTCTGTATTCCATTCATATATGCATTTATTCACGTGGTCACTCGCGCTTTCACAAGAAAAACCTCTAAATCCCTCGCTCGTATGAGATGGTCCGAGGATCACGGCGCCCCCAGCGTCACCAACCGATAGTGCCCCTAATCGTTCAAGTAGGAGCTTACTATCGATTCCCGCTTTTAGTTGGTCGACAATCTTATATAAAACCTTCGATGGGGTCTCGCCAGTACATATCAGTGCATTTCTCACTACACCAGTTTCAATAAAACGTGCTGCCACTTCAATTCCATTTACGAACCCATAACAGGCGTTAGAAATGTCAAAAACAAACCTAGCGTTAATTCCTAATTCATTTTGAACAACATGTGCTGTAGCCGGTTCAGGTTGATCCCGTTCAATGCCGCAAAAGACGACCATATCAATATCATGGATCTGCGTTCCTCCAGCCGTTTTTAGCGCTTCATGAGCTGCGGCTATGGCAAGCTGCGATGGCTTGGCATTATTGGACGATACTCTGCGTTCCAATATTCCCATGTTTTTATCCATCCAGTTTGAAGGTGTGCCATACTTTGATTCACTGTTGAACTCTTGAAATAGCTCAACTGATGTCACTTTCTGAGGCGGTAGATAGGAGCCTGTGGAAATTATTTTAGTCTTGACACTTTCTGTGAAAACCTTACTTGGCACTGCCGTTACATGGTGATTCATCGCTTAAAACCTTAACTGTTGATAATCTGGACACCCAAGTTATATAAGTGCAGTGAAATTGAACAGCATGTGTTGCGAAAATAAACAAATCATATTTTATATTCGACTGTATATTGCTATGTGTAATCGGTTTGACATAGCCAAGTAGAGAGCGATCTATTCCAGAGGAACGTAATTATGTTGTTTTTTTACGTTAGAAAATCTTCTGGAGGGCTTAATTGGATTAAAAGAAGAAGGTTAGCGAAAATACAGAACCGATTAAGATAGTCGTAATTGCTTAAAACGCTCTCACCTTCGGAGCAGGTTATTAAGTCGACTGGCAAAATGTTCAAAAAAATCTGGGAGCATTTGACCAACTACGCATCACACAGAAAGCAGGCATTAGAAGCAAAGCTATCCGCAAAAGAACGAGAGGTTCAAAAACTGCTGGATTTAGTGGTTGAAGCCAGTATTCCTGATGTTGTGAGCGCCTATGAACAAAAAATTAAAATCTGTAGGGATGAACAAGTCATCTTGCGGGAAAAAATGGCACAATGTGGCACGCCTCTAAAAACCTTCGATGAAAATTATCGAACCGCTATGCAGTTATTCGCTAACCCATTGAATTTATGGAACTCTGAGCATTACGAACACAAGAGAGCAGTGCTAAAAATGGCGTTTTCAGAGCGTTTGGTTTATGTGCGTGGAGAAGGTTATCGAACCGCCGTAAACACCAGTCCCTTTGCGGCTTTGCGGGGTATTGAAGAAGGAAAAATTGAAATGGCTCCCCGAGCTGGACTCGAACCAGCGACCCAATGATTAACAGTCATTTGCTCTACCAACTGAGCTATCGGGGAACGTTTTTCAACGAAGCCGAATAATATTTACTAAGGTAGTTTCGGTCAAGTAATTTCACCAGTTTTTTTCACAATAACAGTATTTAATTATAAGCTTTTCTAGCCCGCTTTCGATAAGCAAGTGTGACGCCGGTTTTTGTCCATCTCAAGCAAGGTTCGGGTGCGGCCAGTGTGTAAAATTTTAATATGTCGTTCGTATTTACTGTGCTTGCTGCAAAGATAAAACCCCGCGCTTCTTGAGCCGCCGCTTGGGAAAAAACGCAGTCGACCATTTTGGTTGAATACAATGGCGACGTTATCTTGAGTTTGTGCAGAGAAAATAATTTGATCAGTTTGGTCCAGACTGTTGTTTTGATTTAAGTCGGCATAGCTGATTATTCCGTTTGACCAATTGGTGTTTCTTTTGCGCGACTCTGAACACGAGGTCATTAGCGGATCTCTGGCGTGGCAAACAATGACAGTGATACCGGTATTGAGTGCGTAATGTCGCGACGCGGCCAAGGCGGTCGATACTAGCATTGATGATGTTTTGATTTTGCCATTATTGACCATGCTGGCGAAACTCGGTACGGCGATGCTGGTTAGAATCACCAACATTGCAATACAAATAAGCAGTTCCATAATTGTATAGCCAGCGCAGATAGTGGTTCGGTTGAGACGTTTAAATTGATATCTTTTCATTATTTCCTCCGTGAAAGTCAGATATGTTGAAGACTACTAATCGATGTTCATTCCTTGAACCCTTGTTACTCTAGGCGAAACATAAGGAAATCTCAATCTTTTCTTTCTTCTAATTTGAATAGAACGTCAGCATTTATCGTTGCTTGAACTATAATGTTGAGTTGATTTTGTCCACGAGTCCAAATAAATGAAACGTGATTTTCAGTTAATTAGCGAATATTCCCCAGCCGGTGATCAACCAAATGCGATTGGAGCCTTGGTTGATGGCTTGAATAATGGCGAAGCGTTTCAAACTCTTCTTGGTGTCACTGGTTCCGGTAAAACATTTACTATGGCCAACGTCATTCAGACGGTTCAACGGCCAACTATTCTGATGGCTCCTAATAAAACCTTGGCGGCACAATTGTACTCCGAGATGCGAGATTTCTTCCCGCACAACGCTGTTGAATATTTCGTGTCTTACTATGATTATTACCAACCGGAAGCCTATGTACCAAGTTCGGATACGTTTATTGAGAAAGATGCGGCGGTCAATGAACATATAGACCAAATGCGTTTATCGGCCACCAAAGCGATACTAGAACGTGACGATGTCATCATTGTGGCAACGGTGTCAGCGATATACGGGCTAGGTGACCCCGAGGCATATCATGAGATGATATTGCATTTGAGTATTGGCGATATCATGGATCAGAGGGCGATATTAAAACGTTTGGCTGAGTTACAGTACACTCGAAATGACACAGAGCTAAAGCGAGCTACCTTCAGGGTACGCGGTGACGTGATTGACATTTATCCGGCTGAATCCGAACGATACGCGATTCGAGTGGAGTTGTTCGGTGACGATGTCGACAAGATTTCACGCTTCGACCCACTAACTGGTGCGGTTGAGGAGGATCTCAAGCGGGTAACGATTTTCCCCAAATCTCATTATGTAACACCGCGCGTGCGTGTATTAGAAGCTTGTGAACATATTAGAGAAGAGTTGCGCGAGCGTTTGGCTTATCTACGTGAAAATGACAAATTGGTTGAAGCGCAACGATTGGAACAAAGAACATTGTTTGATCTAGAAATGATGCAGGAGCTGGGCTATTGCAACGGTATCGAAAATTATTCACGCTTTCTCTCCGGGGCAAAACCCGGTGAGGCCCCTCCGACGCTTATCAATTACTTACCAGCCGACGCGTTGATGATTTTAGATGAAAGTCATGTTCTCGTTCCTCAACTTGGGGCCATGTATAAGGGAGATCGCTCGCGTAAAGAAACCCTGGTTGAATATGGTTTTCGTTTGCCGTCGGCAATGGACAATCGGCCACTAAAATTTGAAGAGTTTAGGGGACTGATGCCACAAACTGTGTTCGTATCAGCAACGCCGGGTGATTATGAGATCCAACAAAACCCTGACACTATAGATCAGGTAGTCCGTCCCACTGGTTTAGTTGACCCTCAGATTGAGGTACGGCCGGTTTCAACCCAAGTCGATGATGTTTTGTCCGAAATCAACAAGCGCGTGGCGAAGGATGAGCGTGTGCTGATAACCACATTAACCAAGCGAATGTCGGAGGATCTTACCGACTATCTTTCGGATTCTGGAGTTAAGGTTCGGTATCTTCATTCGGACATCGATACCGTCGAGCGAGTCGAGATTATTAGAGACCTTAGAGCGGGTGAATTTGACGTGTTAGTGGGTATCAACTTGTTGCGTGAAGGGCTGGACATGCCAGAAGTGTCGTTGGTGGCGATTCTCGATGCTGACAAACAAGGGTTCCTGAGATCAACGCGATCACTGATTCAGACCATAGGAAGGGCAGCTCGGAATTTAAACGGACGAGCGATTTTATATGGTGACAAAATTACTAATGCCATGAGAATTGCGATTGATGAAACTAATCGGCGCAGAGAGAAACAAGAAGTGCATAATCTCAAGCACGGAATTGTGCCCAAAGGAGTGCAGAAAGCAGTTCGAGATATCATCGACGGTGCTACCAGTGAAGCGGCGCAGGTGCTCGCTAAGATTAAGCCACAGCATGAGTGGATGCCCAGCGTAACAGATCCTAAGGAATTTGCTAGGCTAATGAATGATCTTGAAAAAGAAATGTACTTATTTGCTGAAAACTTAGAATTTGAAAAAGCGGCAAGAACCCGTGACCGAATAGAAGAACTTCGATCAGACTACTTGAAGAGCTAATCATTTAGACGCCAGCTATTTTGACAATAACGACTACGATACATTATTTTTTTATAATCTCGGGCCATTTAGCATTTGCTTTCGTAATATAGTCTTCTTTGTCTTTCTTCCATTTACTGTAGACAGCTTTACTATAATTCAAATATAACTTGTTATCATGGATGGTAAAGTACTCGGGTTTGATCGATGCTCGTGAGCCATTTGAGATTGCATACGCACAATATCCACCGTACTGAGGAGCGTATTTTTCTGGGTTTGCCTTAAATGCATCCAAATTAACTTGGCTAGAAAATAACCACTTGGCGCCCTTGTACTTAAACAAAAATTGTTGGTTACCCTTAACCGGCTTGTATTGAGTGAAGTAGGCCACAGGGTCGTATCCGCGAATCGCTGCGCGTTCTCGCCCACCAGAATAAACTGGTTTTGCCGCAAAAGCACTACTCACGATTATCGTGCTCATCGCTAAAGTTACAAATACTAAAAACATCTTCATATATGTATTCTATCCGTAGTTGATGTTGACACTTAACCGACTATAGCGATTGGTCGAGATTAAGTTTTAACTAGGAGAGCTAATCAGTTTATTAAAGAGGCTTTGCAAGCCAGCCGCAATTTTTTCTCGCGGCGTTTCTACTTTAAAACGTTGGTTAGCTTTCTTATTACTTTTCAAAAATTGATGACGAACAAAAGCATTCTCGATCGTATTTTGAAAACCGTTGATATCTAACGGCTTTGCAAGGTATTTAAACACTTGCCCTTGGTTGATCAAATCAACCGCAGTATGCGCGTCATACTCTTCAGTAAGAGCAATGGTAATCAATTCTGGGCGAACGCGCTTTAACATATTTATCGTTTGCAGAGCGCTTTTTGTATCTTCAGATAACTCGATTACCGCAACACCAATACTTTCTCGCGAAGTGGCTGCAGCAACCGCTTGTTCAATATTTTGCGTACCGTAAATCATGATTTCCTGATCACTGCAAAACTTTCTAATTTGATGTCGAATATCTTTTTGTTGCTCCATCATTAGAAGTGCTAGGTCGCCAGTTGGTCTTGGTATTACCTGTGGTCTAACGGCCGGACTCGCTCCCTCTGTATTGCCGCTTTCGCCAGCTTCAGCAATCGCACTGGGCATCGGTATAACAGGAATTTCGGACGCCAGTGCTGCTTCAGCAACGACCTCGCGCATTTCTTCGTTGCGCCAGGGCTTGTTAATGAAACGATAGACTTCGCCCTCGTTAATCGAATCAACAATGGCTTTTTTGTCCATAAAGCCGGTTAGTAAAATTCGCATTGTTTGAGGGTAGAGTTGACTAACTTTTGCAAGTAACTCATTGCCGAGCATGTGTGGCATGCGTTGGTCACTTACAAGTACATCTACTTTGGTATCTTCGAGTACTTTTAGCGCTTCTGCTCCGCTGTTAGCGATAAAAATATCGTACTCTCGGCGAAATATCGCCTTAAGAGCACTGGTTACACGAGGTTCGTCATCGACGAACAAAACTCTATATTTTCGATCTAAATCAGTCATTACCCATTTACCACTGGTTCACTAACTTGTTGGCAGAAAGACGGACACTGTCGTGCCTTCGCCTAAATTTGACTCAACTTCAATGCTGCCATTGTGTGCTTCAATAATTTTATAGGCTATCGACATACCTAGACCAGTTCCAACGCCAATTTCTTTCGAAGTAAAGAACGGATCGAACATTTTTTGTTGGGTATCTTCATCCATTCCTATACCTTGATCGATGAAGTCGATGCGAATATTTTCACCAGCCAACTGGCTGACAACTTTTAGTTCGCCGCCACCATTGTTCATTGCTTGACATGCATTGGTGATTATATTCAAAAATAGTTGATTGAGCTTAGATGGGAAGCAAGCAATTCGAGGGAGTTCTGCAAAATCACGCGTTACTTGTACATTGTTCTCCCGTATATGATTACTAGCAATGGTAATCGAACTTTCTAAGCATTTATGCAGGTCAATCTGTTCAGCATTCTGTCTGTCGAGTCGAGCGAAGTCTTTTAGACTTACAACCAGTTTTGACATTTCCGATAAACCATAAGCGCCGTCTCCTAGTAATTGAGTACACTCTTCCATAAGTTCTGGTGCTTCCAACGTCTTAAAGCTCTTCAAAGTTTGCATCAAGTGTGCTGTGACTTCGCGATTACTTCGGTTGGGTTTTTGTACTGCCAACATTAATTTGTTGACTTCTTTCATTATCGCATCAACGTCACCTAGATTAAGTTTTAGGGTGTCTATGTTACTAGTGACGTAGCCGAGAGGCGTATTAATCTCATGCGCAACACCCGCGACCATCTGACCCAAAGATGCCATTTTCTCTGATTGAATAAGTTGTTCTTGCGATTCTTGAAGATCGTCGTAAGCACTTTTGATTTCATCGGTTCGGTCGGCGACTTGTTGTTCTAGAGACAGGAAGTTAGCTCGCAGTTGTAAACCAAAGAACAGCAGTGCAATCAACAGAACTACACCATACGCGATCAATGCATAGGTGAGTGTGGTTGAGCCTCCAATCGCCTGATTGTGATAATTGACGTAGTTATCTTCGATCGTGTCTAATAACTCACCCGTCCCTAATGCGTTCAATTCTGAATAAGCTTTGATAGCATTGGGGTAATTTTCGGTGATTGTGTTGATTGCTGCGTGATACTCATCTAACGAGGTTTGAACAGATTCTTCAAGTTCTGAGGTTGGTTCCATCACCATAAGCCCAAGTTCGACCTCGCGTCCTAAGGCCAAACTGAATAATTGGCTTTCATTTAAAATAAATGATTTTGCAAGGTCCGTTTGCGCAGCGATGCTTTCGTCAGTTTGCAAACTGGAACTTTTGTCCGAAATAATCACCAAGCTTTCGGCAACTGCAATATTTCCTTCTTCGTAAGCGTCTAAGCGCTCTTCTCGAGACTCAAATTGAATCCGAAAATTTTCGATCGATGTGCTCAGCTCTTCACTTTTTTCAATTTCTTCAAAAAGTGCTTCATAGCGTAAATTATCGAACTCTTCGCTAATTTGATAATCAAGTTCATAAATCTGTAAGTGATCAAAGTCAGCGTCGAAACGAGATTGGTTAAGCAATAATAATAAACTCTTATCGAGTGCTTGAAGGTTTCGAATTGATTCTGTTGTTTCTAGAAATACCGTTTGGTCCAATTTTTCGTCTTGCGTGAAAAACTGAATTCCTAAACCAATCCCCGCTAATATTAGAATGACCAGTATTATTACGTAATTTTTCATTTTTATATCGGATGTTTGCAGTTAGCAGGTAACGCATGAACGTCTGTCTGTAATTACATTAGTGTGGTTTTTTTTAAATAAGTTCAATTTTCAGTTGACTATAGTTATTAGAGACCATGAATTAAAGGAAAATCATTCAAAAATGATTTATCTGGTTGTTTTTTATATTGTTGCTTAATGGTATAAGCATTGCTACGGTCATTCGCAATTATTTCAGCATATACAGTATATTGCTGTAAGCGTGCATTAGCCTAATCATTTAGGCTCGGTGTTAAACCTTAGAAAAACACGTCGAACAGCAAATATTATTGATTTAGAGTTGAGGAAAATTTCGTCGGCATGCTCTGTAATTATATGACACTAAAATTAATGCAAGTAAATGGACAACTATGACCCGACCTTGATGGTACTCGTGCTGCTGATTGTGTCGGCGTTTTTAGCGGGTTATATAGATACGCTAGTAGGCGGTGGAGGCTTGATCACGATTCCAGCACTCATGGCAGCAGGTTTACCTCCAATACTGGCCCTTGGAACCAATAAATTACAAGCGGTTGCTGGCTCTGGGACCGCGTCACTGGCCATGCTACGCAGTAGGAAGGTACGGTTTAGAGAGGTTAGGTGGTTGATGCTCACAGCGTTTATCGGTTCGCTCTGTGGCGCTTTAATTGTACAACTTATTGATACCCGCGCTCTAAACATAATTATTCCGCTGGTCTTATTGTTTATCGGTGTCTATTTTGTCCTAAGTCCAACGCTATCCTTGACCGAAAGACCCCCCAAACTAGCTAAGCGAGCATATGGCATGAGTGCTGTTCCAGGGATAGGGCTTTACGATGGCATGTTTGGCCCAGGGACGGGTTCGTTTTTCGTATGGGCGGGGGTATCATTGAGAGGGCAGCCGATTGTGCGTTCGACAATGTTAGCTAAGACCTTGAATTTTGCGACGAACATCGCTGCATTAATAGTGTTTGTCGGTTTAGGCAAAGTTGTTTGGCTGTTGGGGCTGGCGATGATGGTCGGGCAAATAGCCGGGGCCAGTTTAGGTGCTCGCTCGCTAATGAGCATTAACCCAACATTTCTGCGTTATTTAGTAATCGCTGTATGTTTTACTATTCTCGCGTGGTGGGGGCTAAGATGAGCGAAAAAATAACGGGTGAATTTTTGAAATATCGTCGTGTGATTTCCGCATTATTGGCAAAAATCAGACCGTCCGCCAGTCAGCAGGACATCGAAGATATTTTGCAGGAAACGTATATCAATACTTACCAATCAGCGCTTAAACAAGAGATACGCTTTCCCAAAGCCTTCATGGTTAAAACTGCGATACGATTAGCTAATCGTTATATCAAGCTTGCGCAACGCGCCGACTGTGAAGCGGAAATCGAACAACGATCCGATGAAAGCGTCTCATTTTACAATGCCTCTGCGTTTTCCAGCCAGACTGAACAAGAAGTACTAAATAGGGAAGACTTTGGTTTTCTGTGTGCAGTGGTTAATGAGCTGCCTGAGCAATGTCGAAAGGTGTTCGTATTGAAGAAAGTCTATGGATTGTCACAACGTGAGATTTCTGAAAAGTTAGATATTAGTGAAAGCACCGTGGAAAAACATGTAGCCAAAGGTTTATTGAGAACAATGCGCGCGTACGATCAACAACAAAACGTTGATCGTGTTACCGGTGTTAAACAATCGAGTGTCTATGACATTCGAGAAGTGAATAAGTAGGATAGTGTGATGACAACTGTGCCGTTTCCGAATCTAGCGCAAGCCGAAGAACAGGCAGCTATGTGGATTGCCAAAATTGATCGAGGATTATCTTCTGAAGAAGAGACCAAGCTGGGTGTTTGGCTCGAAGCCTCGCCTGTGAATGGCGAAATGTTGGTGAAGTGTGCATCGATGTGGGATTTATTAGAGGTGTTGCGTCCAATCTCCAAGTTGTTACCCATTGATAACGACGGCTTATATGATGCTAACCTCTCTCAAAAAACGGTCACCGAGTCGGAGGCGGCGAATGATTTCAATTGGCGAAAGCCAGTGATGATTGCCGCCAGTACGCTTATTGCGAGTGTGGCATTGTTAGCGTTTCTGCCAAGCAATGTTGACAATCAAGACGCATTGATCAAAACCCTTCCTGCGCAAGACGTACAAGTAGTGGCTCAAGCTTACCAAACGGCTATAGGAGAAATATCGACCGTTTCGTTATCGGACGGCAGTACCTTATTGTTGAATACCGATTCTCAGGTTTTAGTCAGCTTTAGTGATTCCAAGCGTTCGATAGATCTAGTTCGCGGCGAAGTGTTCTTTGATGTGGCCAAAGAGTTAAGTAGACCGTTTGTCGTTAAGGTCGGCGAGGACAGCGTGACCGCGGTAGGCACGGCCTTTAGTGTCGATGCAAGCGGTTTAATCAATGGACAACGCAAGATTGATGAAGTCATTGTTACTGAAGGTCGTGTCAAATTGAGTAGCCCAGCCGCCGACTTACCGATATATCTTGATTTAGGTCAAAAGGCGAATGCTAGAGGTGCAAGCTATGAGGTTGAAAGTGAGTCCGATGCTGACTCTTTGTTAGCTTGGCGAGAAGGTTACATTGTGTTTCAAGGAGAAAGTCTCACCCAGGTTATTGCTGAGATTGATCGCTATACTCCACTTAAATTTCATTTGCTCGATGATGATTTAGCATCGACTCCAGTGGGTGGATTTTTCAAAACCGGTGATTTGGATCAACTACTACTGGTGTTAGAAAGTAATTTTGGCATCGCGTCTGAAAAACGAGGGAGAGAGGTGTTCTTATCCAAGGTAAAACCTTAGTAATAAGCGATACGCTATATAAGCACGGCAGCCGCCGTGCTTTTTTCGTTTTTGGGTTAAAAAAAATAAAATTTATTTCTTTTTTCGGTAGCGGATTTTTACGCTTGTCGCCTCAGTGTAGATGAGAGGCGTGAATATGCGTAGAATTCTTATCATGACACGTGAATTTAAATGGTCTTGTTATGCATTCTTGACGCTGTTCCTATTGCCGCTAAGCGAGAGCTTGGCTAAAGATAGAAGCGGCGAC